>CAZFSH010000052.1:11500-12691 GCA_964521935.1 uncultured Propionivibrio sp. | reverse complement strand
CGGCACCAGCCTCAATGTCGCAACCAGCCTTGCGCTCAACCCGCTACGTGTGGCCGGCGATGTCACGCTCGCACATTTATCGCTCAACGAATTGGCCCCCTATCTCAAGGGTATTCTCGCGGCACCGCCGGCCGGCGATGTAGACCTCACTGCCATGTATGAAATCAGCGCCAGCAACGGCACATTGGCCGTTGAGGTCAATAAACTCGCTATCGCCGTCAATACGCTGAGGCTCCCCCTCGATGCCAGCGGTAAAAACGCTGTCACCATCGCACAGCTGAAGCTCGACGATGGCCACTACGCGCTGACCGACAATCGCGCACGCTTTGCCAGCTTCACGGCGACCGACAGCCGCCTGCAATCACCACTGGTAAAAAATCCGCCGCAGCTGGCCAGCCTGACGCTGGCAGACGTCGAGGTCGACCTGACCGAGCGTCGAGCCAGCGTTGGCGCAGTGAAATTGGATGGTGGCAAGGCCACGGCCACCCGCCTGGCCGACGGCCACATTGACCTCAGCGACCTCAGCAACCTTAGCCACCTGGGCGCCTCGCAAAATATGAAAGGCCAGCCAACCCAAGCGACGCCGGCCGCCCCCGCAGAAAAGTCGGACAAATCAGACCAGCCTGCGCCCTGGCGTTATCAAGTCAAGGAAGTTGCCCTGAGCAACTGGGCGCTGGGCTGGCGCGATGAAAGCATCAGCCCCGCCGCCGACATCGGTTTAAGCGCTATCAACCTGCAGCTCAGCGATGTCAGCAATGAATTGAACAAGGCCCTGCCCGTGCGCTTTGATGCACAACTTGCCGGCAGCGACAAATCCAGCCCGGGAAAAATCAGCTTCCGTGGCACGGCGTCCCCGCTGCCCACCAAGGCTGATTTAACGCTCAAACTCGACGCCCTGCCGCTGAACAGCGTGCAAGCTTACCTGACGGCGAGCAGCTATTTGAAGCTGAGCAGCGGCAGCCTGTCAGCGGAAGGAAAACTCCGCTATGACCAGAAAGATAAGCTCAGCGGCCCGCGCTATGAAGGCAGTTTTGACGTCGCTTCGCTGCGCATGGTCGATGCGCGCAGTCAGGCCAACCTGCTCTCGTGGGACCACTTTGGCAGCCGACGCCTCACCGCGAGCCCCAGCCAGGTTGATATTGGCAGCCTGCGTCTTGCCGGCCTGGACTCGGTCATCCGCATCAATAAAGA
>CAZFSH010000052.1:9844-11400 GCA_964521935.1 uncultured Propionivibrio sp. | reverse complement strand
CCCTTCATCGCCAACATAGCGCGCTTGCGTATCGAAGACGGCGAGCTCGATTTCACCGACGAATCGCTAGTCCTCCCATTCGGGACGCGCATTCATGGACTCAAAGGGGTCGTTAACGGTCTCTCTTCCCAACCAGGCCGCCCCGGACAGATCGAGCTCGACGGTAACGTCGATGACTTTGGTCTCGCCCGCGCCGCAGGCCAGGTTGACCTGTTCAATCCCACCGGCTTCATGGACCTGCGGGTGATTTTCCGCAACGTCGATATGCCACGCTTGTCGGCCTACAGCGCCACCTTTGCCGGACACAAAATCAACACCGGCAAGCTCAGCCTTGATCTGCAATACAAGATCAAAAACCGCCAGATGCAGGGCGAAAACAAAGTCGTTATCGAGCGCCTGACCCTCGGTGAGCGCGTCGAAAGCCCGACGGCCAAAGACCTGCCACTGAATCTCGCCATTGCCCTGCTCGAAGACAGTAACGGCCGTATCGATCTGGGGCTGCCTGTCTCCGGCAATCTCGATGACCCGCAGTTCAGCTATGGGGCGATTATCTGGAAAGCCATCGCCAACGTACTGACCAAAGTCGTTACCGCTCCCTTCCGTGCCTTGGGGGCACTGTTTGGCAGTGAAGAGCCGATCGAAAATATCGCCTTCGACGCTGGCGCGGCGGTCCTTAGCCCGCCCGAGCGCGAGAAGCTGGTGCGTCTGTCGAGCGTCCTGGCCAAGCGCCCGAACCTCACACTCACCGTGCGCGGCGTGTATTCGCCCGACGATAAGGTAGCCCTGCAAAGCGAGCAACTGCGCCGCACCTTGCTCGCCATGGCCGGCCGCGCCGTCGCGGCAGACGAAGATCCGGGACGCATTTCGCTGGAGCGCCCGAAAATCCGTGCCGCGCTGGAAGACCTCTACGCTGACCGACTGGGCGCCAGCGAGCTCGCCGCGCTGAAAGCCGGCTTCCGCATCGCTAATCCGGGGCAGCTGGAAGAAAGCACCGCGGGCAAGGTAATGTCGCAACTCTCCGGCCTTCTGCGCGAAAAGAAAACGCTGACGGAGAGCGAGATCGCCGCACTCAAGGGCGCAGATTTCCCCAGCCTGCTGTTCGAGCGCGTGCGCGCGACGGAAAAAATCAGCGATGAGCGTCTGAGCGCACTGGCCAAAGCGCGCGGTGACTATGCGCATGCCGAACTGCTGCGCTACGGTGCCGACGCCCATCGCACCGTGCTCGCCGCGCCTGATAAAGGCACGAGCATCGAAGGCAGTGCCAGCGCACCGCTGATACCGCTGGGGCTGGAACCGAGCCGTCACTGACTCAGTTACTACGTATCGATCAGCACGACTAAGCCCTGATGCCCGTCTGGCTACTTCGACTGTTCGGCAAGTTGCTCTACCTGTGGGTCCGCACGCACACCGTGCGGACGCCACCCGCCGAGGCTGGTCTTGGGCCGCACTCTTCGGTCTGTTATGTTTTGCATCAACGGCATCTGTCGAATGTCATGGTGCTTGACCATGAAACGCGGGTGCTGGGCCTGCCCCCTGCCCTCAATGCCTTTGCCTGG
>CAZFSH010000052.1:0-9744 GCA_964521935.1 uncultured Propionivibrio sp. | reverse complement strand
CATGGGCGGCAAACCACGGTCAGCTTTGGTGGGCCTATTTCGCTGCGCCGACTGGTCAAGCACGATACCGCTCAGGCGCATGTTGCCAAGCGCGCCACGCGCCTGCTGGCCATGCACTTCCGCCGCGAGCGCACGCTCGCCATCGGGCCTGACCTGTCGCATCGCCATACCCAGCTGCAAGTCATTTTGAGCACCCCCGAAGTTCGCGCCGCCATTGCGGCCGAAGCCATTGCGCAAAATCAGCCGTTCACCAAAGTCGAAGCCACCGCCCGCCGTTACGCGCTGGAAATCGCCTCCGACTACTCCTACACCATCATGCAAGCCCTCATGCTGGTGGTGGACTGGTTGAGTACGCGCGTGCTCAAGGGCGTCGAGGTTCACCACTTTGATCGTCTGAGCCGCATCGCCCCCGGCAGCAGCCTGATTTATGTGCCCTGCCACCGCAGTTATCTTGACGGCGTGTTGCTGTCACATCTGCTCTTTCGTCGCGGCATCACCGCCCCGCATGCCACCGCCGGCGCCAACCTGGACATCCCTGTCGTCGGAACGATTTTGCGTGGCGTCGGCTCATTCTTTGTGCGCCGAAAAATCAAGGGCAACGCGCTCTACACCCTGATCTTCAACGAATACGTGCACCGGGTCATCGAGCGCGGCTTTCCTTTGCAGTACTACATCGAAGGCGGCCGCAGCCGCAGTGGCACCATGTTGCAGCCACGCACCGGCATGCTCGGGATGACCGTGCGCAGCTATCTGCGTAGCCGCGCCCGGCCGCTGTATTTCGTACCGGTCTATTTCGGCTACGAAAAACTGATTGAAGGTGGCAGCTATCTGGCCGAACTCGGCGGCAAAGGCAAGCAGCGTGAATCGCTCATGGGTGCGCTGCGCGGCCTGCGTCTGCTGCGCGAAAACTTTGGCAAGGTGCACGTCAATATCGGCGAGCCATTACTGCTCTCGCACTACCTCGACCAGCGCGAGCCCGAGTGGCGCGAGCGCCTGCCAGCGGAAGCACAGGCCCCTTGGCTACGGCAAGCCGTCAATGCCACCGGTGTAGAACTCACCCGCCGGATCAATTCGGCTGCCGTCGTTGGCCCGATCAACCTGCTGGCCTTAACGCTACTGGCGACGCCGAAACATACCGCCGACCAAACCGCCATTTGCCGGCAAATTTTGCATTTACAGGCTTTCGCCAGCAGTGGGCTCCTTCCCGACGAAGCGATCGTCACGACCGACGAGCCCGCAGCAATCATTGAGCAAGCACGCCAGTTGCAGCTCGTGACTCTTGTATCGCATCCACTCGGCGACCTGCTCCACGCCACGCAAGCCCAATCCAGCCTGCTCACCTACCCGCGCAATAACGTCATCCACCTGTATGCCCTGCCCGCCTTGCTGGCGTGTCTGGTCAGCCATAACCTGATTCTTGGCCGTGTTAGGGTGCGCGAAGCCATCGCTAGCATTTATGGCTTGCTGCAAGCCGCCCTGTTTCTGCCCTGGTCAGCGGCGCAACTGCCCTCACTGATCGACAAAACTGAAGCCTTGCTTATCGCACGCGGCCTCATCCACCATGATGCAGGTAATGACCTGTTACGGGCGCCGCCTCCCGCGAGTGACAGCCATGTCGAATTGCGCCAGCTGGGCGACATCATCCGGCTCACGGTGCAACGACAATTTCTTGTGCTGGCCTTGCTGCAGCATCACGGCAGCGGCACGATCTCGCGCGAGCAACTGGAAGAGTTCAGCCAGCAACTGGCGCAGCGATTAGCGCTGCTCTATGAACTCAACGCGCCCGAATTTTCTGACCGGGCACAGTTTGCCACCGTGATTGCGACGCTCTTTGAAAGCGCACTGGTAACGAGCAATGGCGACGGGCGCATCGAATTTGACGAGCACATCAGCACACCGGCAAAACAAACGGAACTGCTGCTCAATGTAGAGATTCGCCACAGCATCGAGCGCATGGCCCGTGAAACTCTCAGCGCAGCCATTTCAGTGCCGTCCCACAGCGACTGACTTTTCGCTGCGCTTAGGTTGGCTGCTTGGCGTCTAAATCCGGCCCGGTGCTACAGCGGGAAAGGTGAGCGAAAAACACGTGCCCTGCCCCAGCGCCGACTCAACCGACATCTCACCGCCAAGCACCGTGGTCGCGATGCGATGACACACCGACAAGCCCAGACCGGAGCCACCTTTGCCCAAGCGGGTGGTGAAGAAGGGTTCAAAAACATGCGTAAGCGTAGCCGGAGCCATGCCATGGCCATCATCGCGAATACGCAGGCAGATCCTTTCACGCTGACTTTCTCGCTCCCATTCAACACGTTGGACCTGCGCGCTGATGAGCACACGCCCCGCCGTTTTGCCCTCAAAGCCGTGAGTGACCGCGTTCTGGACCAGATTCGTCACCACCTGCCCTAGCGGCCCGGGAAAACTGTCACAGGAAATGCCTGCGGGGATATCCATCTCGATCAGCCATGGCGTGGTTTTCAGGCCGGGGCGTAAGGTCGTAATCACATCATCGACCACCTCAAACAGATCGAATACCCGCCGCCGCTCCGAGGTTTGATCAACCGCCACCTGCTTGAAGCTGGCGATCAACTCCGCCGCGCGCTGAATCGACTTGACGATCAAGGCGGCCATTTCGCGGCCGCTGCTGAAAAAACTATCCAGTGTTGAGCGTTTGACGGTGCCGCTGGCCACCGTATCAGCCACCTTAGCGACTTGCTCTTGCAAGGTGCTGGCCACCGTCAGGGCGTTGCCAATCGGGGTGTTCAGTTCATGCGAAATACCCGCCACCATCGAGCCCAGCGAGGCCAGTGTGCCGTACTGGATCAGCTCGTTCTGCGTGCGCTGCAAGGTGTCCATGGCCCGATTCAGCTCGCTCGTGCGCGTGGCTACCATGGCTTCCAGCTGGCAATTGAGTGCCTGTTGCGCCGCCTCAGCACGTATCCGATCGGTCTGGTCCAGCATCAGGGCAATGTAACTGGTGCACCCATCACGCTCAATCAGGGCCACGCTGAGCAGAAAATGCCGCTGCTCGCCGCCAGCGATAATGGCATCGACCGGCTGGGCACGCACACCGCCATCGCTGAGCAGCCGCGCTTTGATCGCATCCTGCTGTTCGGCATTGGCCCAGACGCCAAGCTCGGTCTGATTTTTGCCGATCGCAATGTCCCGGTTGATGCCAAAGCTCGTCACCCAGGAATCATTGACATCGGTCACCACGCCATCAATATCACCGACCAGTGCGGGGAGCGGCATGGCGCGGAAGAGTTTGACAAAACGCTCCTCCGACTCTTCAGTTCGCTGCAGTTGCCGAGAAAGGGTGGCCGAGAGCTCAAGCGCCATCCGGTACTGGCGGCGAAAGACCAGCGCAAAGCGCATACCGACCACCAGCGACAGCACGGAAACGCTGCCATAGGTCAATGCCCGTAGACTTTCCGAAGTCGGGTATGACGCGCTGTAGCCAAATCGCTTCATCACATAGAGCACGGCGAGGCTGATCAGGACGCCAACACCCAGCTCGATCGCGCGCCGACGAGAGAACAAAAAGCCACCGATCAGGGCGGTTAGCGGCAAGGTCACCAACGCCGGCGCGGCCAGCCCGCCCCAACGCAAGCCACCCACCAGCGGCACCAGAATGAATCCCCACATCATCGCCAGCAAGGCGGCCTGGGGACGGCCAACCTGAAGCAATATCCCCATCACCACAGCAAGTACGACCGACGCGGCGCCACCCGCAACGACGACCGTGCCGGTTTCTCTATAAAAGCCCAATTCAGCGATGAGGCCAGCGAACCCGACAAAAATAGCGACCATGCGCAAAAAGCGGGCGCCGTCATCCTCAATAAACAGGCTGACGTTGTTGCGCAGACGCTTATCGTCGTCAGGCGACATCACGAATAAACGGGCATCTGTCGCAACAACGCTGTCGGCTTCGCCATGATGGCGCCACTGGTAAGAGTAAGCTCAACGCATCGCTATTTCGCGGCGGTTCCGGGCAGGATCGGGAAAATCGGATTGAACGAGGACAGCAAACTCTTGATGATGCCCAATGGTTTCGGATCGCCCTGCATGGCCATCTTGCCGGACTGGATCAAGGCCTCAAGGCTGGTTTTCCCCATGACCACAGCTTCCAAATCAGCACGATTGACCGTCACGGTCAGATCTGGTTTATCGGCCTGCTGATCGGGCAAGCTGGTCAGGGCGCCGTTGGACAATTCGATGGCGAACTTTTCCTTGTTGTCTGGCGTGACCAGATTGACCGAGAACTTGAGCCCTTCCGCCTTGTCGGCATCCAGCAAAATGCCCAGGAATTCCAGCCCCAACTGGGTACTCATGGCGCCGATCAAGTCTGGACCTAGTGTGCGCGGGGCAACGCCGGTCGGCACGCCGGATCGCAGCTCCATCGCGCCGGCCAGGAAGCTGTTACGCAAACTGGTGCTTTCTTTCTGGTAACCAATCTGCTCGAAGGCATCGGCCAACTGATCTTTCGCCGCCTGGTTTTCCGGTTGGGCATAGACCAGCTTGTTGAGCAGCTCGGTTTCCAGCAAATACTTGCCTTCGGCATGCAGCGCCGTGGCTTTCTTCATGATCTTGTCGGCCCCGCCCATCATCTCGACATACAGCGGCGCCGAATCTTTGGGCGACAGCGGAATCAGCGTGCTCGGGTTGGCATCCCAATAGCCCAGATAGCGGTTGATCACCGCACGGCTGTTGTGCTCCTCCGAGCCGTGATAGCTGTGCGCCGCCCAGCTTTGCTGCAGGCTCTTGGGCAGCTTGTAAACGTTGTGAACTTCATTGATCGTGACGCCATTGTTCGCCAGGTGTAGCACCTGGTTATTCAAGTGCGCGTAGGCATCACGCTGATCACGCATGACCTGCTGCACGCGCTCGTTGCCAAAGCGCGGCCAGCTGTGCGCGGCAAACATCACGTCTGCCTCGCGACCAAACATATACAGCGCTTCGTTGATGTGTTTGGACCACGTGAGCGGGTCACGAATCAAGGCCCCGCGCAGGGTGTAAATATTGTGGATCGTGCCGGTAATGTTCTCCGCCGCCCAGAAGGCCTTGAACTGCGGGAAGTAGGTATTCATCTCCGACGGCGCTTCGGTGCCCGGCGTGTTCTGGAACACCATCTTGACGCCATCCAGGGTGATTTCTTCGATGTCTTTTTCCACCGTCCGGTTGGGGGCAATCAGCCCGGTATTGCCCGCGGCGACATTCTTGCCAATCGCCTGATCCACGTGCCCATACGGGCTGCGCGGCAACAACACGCCGTACTGGAAAAACGCCCGGCGCGTCATCGCGTTACCGGCGTAGATGTTCTCCGAGACGGCATGCTCCATGAAGCCCGAGGGCGTGATCAAGGCGACTTTGCCACTGCGCACATCGGCTTCATCGACCACGCCGCGCAAGCCGCCAAAGTGGTCCGCATGTGAATGCGACACCACCACGCCCACCACCGGGCGCTTGCCCAGCTGGGCGTTGGCAAAGTCCAGCGCCGCCTTCGCGGTTTCTTTCGTGGTCAACACGTCAAAGAGAATCCAGCCTGTGTCACCTTTCACCAGCGTCATGTTGGCCAGGTCAAAGCCGCGCACCTGATAAATGCGCCCGGGCACGACTTCATACAAGCCATAGGCCATGTTGAGCACCGCCTGCCGTTGCAACGAAGGGTTGATGCTATTGAAGTCCTTGCCCTGCAAAAGGAAGTCGTAGCTGCCCATGTCCCACGCGACATTGCCTTTCTCAGCCATGATCTTCTTGTAGTCCGGGGCAGCAATGAAGCCGCGCTTGGCATCATCAAAGTCTTTTTGTTCGGCTAGCGGCAAGATCTTGCGCAGTTCCTCCTGCTTCTTGACGGTAAAACTCGACGGCATCTTGCCTTTGGGGTGGAAATGCTTCACCTCCTCGGCCATCGCTCGGCTCGCGGCCATGGTGGTGGCAACGCTCAGAGTCAGCATCATGCTCAGGGCAATCTTGTTCATCGTTTTCTCCTCGGGGGTTTTCTGTCGTTGTTGAGAATACTTAAGTCTGATGGCGCAATCGGCGCAATCGGCGCACCAGTAATGTAATGCCGATGGCTACGAGCAGAAGCACCAGCACTAGCGGAACAGCAAAATGGTGCAGCAAATTGCGCCAGTTATTCTTGAGCAATTGGTGCATGGGATCATAGCCCGGCTCGGGAGCCACCACGCCATTACGCACGTTGAACTGATCCATGTCGTTCACCATGCCGCGCAGTCGTTCGGGCTCTTTCTCCGCCAGATTGATGCTTTCGGTCAAATCATGGGTCACATTGAAAAGCTGCCACTGGGCCGCGCCAAAGCCATTGTTATTACGTACGATCTTGTAATCGCCCTTGAACAGTGCCTCGCCCCCGGTACATTCAAAGCCGATGGTCTCAGTAGGTAAGTGGACGGACGTTTGCTTGCCCTGCAGATAAGGCAACACACTGCGCCCCGTTGGCGCATGTTTGCCTTCAACAGCGCGCTCGGCCACCGGCAGGGCAACACCGCCCAGCTCAAGAATAGTGGGCAAGAGGTCCGTCACATAGACGAATTTACTGGCAAGACCCGGCGACGCCATACCCTGCCTACCTTGCGGCAAACTCATCAACAGCGGCACACGCATGCCGCCCTCGGTAGACATCCCCTTGAACCCCGAAAACGGGGTATTCGACACCTCCGCCCAATCCTGCCCGTAATGCACATAACTGTTGCGGCCACCCAGGTTTTCGATGCTGTTATCACGATTCAGCGCGTGCCAGAAACGAAAAGCCAGATTGAGGTGCGACAGCTCGTAGGGATCAGCCCCGTTGTCCGACATCACCATGAACACGGTGTTGTCCAGTTGGCCAATGTCTTTTAAATGGGCTTGCAAACGCCCAATTTCCCTGTCAGCACGCTCCAGCATGCCGGCAAAAATGGCCATTTTCTTGATTTGAATTTTGCGTTCATCGGGCGCCAGAGCCTCCCAAACCCTGCGGTTTTTCGCCTCGGGCAGCGTCAGCCCCGCTGGCATCAGCCCCATCTGCACTTGCCGCTCATATCGCTGTTGGCGGATCGTGCCCCAGCCGGCTTCATAAAGTGACAGGTACTTCTCGTAATCTTCGCGCGGGGCCTGTTGCGGTGAATGTACCGCTTGCAATGACAGCATCGCAAAGAAGGGTTTGCTGGCGGCTCGGTCATTCGCTTGCGCTTCGTCGATGTAGGCGATCAACCGGTCGACGTAATGTTTTGAGGAATAGAAATCCGCCGGCAAGATGGCGCGTTTACCGTCTTCCCACCAAACGGCCTCGGTATCAAATGGTGCATACACTTTGGCCTCATAGTTGTCAGCACCCGTTTGTTCCAAACCGATGTAACGGTCCCAGCCACGCGCACCCGGCGAACGTTCCAGCCCCTTACCCAGATTCCATTTGCCGGCAAAAAACGTGGCATAGCCTCCCGCTTTCATCAGCGCGCCGAGACTATGGGCCTGTTCGCTCAGATAGCCCTCGTATCCTGGTTTGCCGCGCTGACTTTCGGCCATGACGACGCTCAGCGTCCCCTGCCCGGCCTGGTGACTATCGACGCCCGAGTGCAGCATGGCCCGTGAGGCCTCACAAGTAGACGCGGTATGAAAGTTGGTGAAGCGTACGCCCGCCTTGGCGATGGCATCAATGGTGGGGGTCTGGATCTCGCTGCCGTAAGCGCCAAAATCGCTGAAGCCAGCATCGTCGAACAAGACGAAGACGATATTGGGTCGCTGCACCGTTGCGGGCACTGACACCGCCGCCAAGAGTGCCGGGGGAGCGACGAGCAACACCATAAGCAGCCACTGCACCAGCGCCTTGCCCCGCGAACGTTTGACCATCGCACCCTCCCATATTTTGTTGTTGCGCCAGTATCCTCAGGCATCAAGATTGTGTCCAATGCAAATATAGTCTTGAGTTGTTGCGCATTTCGCAACAACATTCCGGCCCAAATCGCCTGCATACACAGGAGCCTCACCGTGGAAATTCGCCGTCTTCGCCACTTTCTCTACCTTGCTGAAGAGAAGCGTTTTGCCGCCGCCGCTGAACGCGCCCACCTGAGCCAGGCGGCGTTCAGTCGCAGCATTCAGAGCCTGGAAGAGCGTCTGCAGGTACGCCTGTTTGACCGCTCGCCGCAAGGCGCAACACTCACCCCCGCCGGCGAACTGCTGCAGCAGCGGGCCCGCGCGCTGGTGGCCGACAGCCAGGGCCTGGCACTGGATATGGCGCTGTTCCGCACTGGCGATGCGGGCGAGCTGGCGATTGGTGCCGCGCCGGTGCCCGCCGCCACCCTGGTGCCGGAACTCCTCTGTCGCCTCAAGGAACACCGCCCCAAACTGGTTACGCGCATACGCATCGGCTATCTGCCGGACTTGCTCACGCAACTCGAAGCGCACACGCTTGACCTCTGCTTTGGCGACCCGCGCCTGTTGATCGCAAATCGTGACCGCTACGAAACCCGCCCGATCGGCAAACAATATGGCTATCTCTGTTGCCGTGCACAACACCCACTCGCGAACAAGCCAACGCTATCGGCGCAAGATATCAACACCTGCGGGCTAGCCATGATCGCGGTAACCCCCGAGTTGCACAACCTGATCAAGGAACACCTGCAACTGGCCGCTGATGCGCCCTTGCCGCTGAGCGTCGAGTGTGACGACTTCGGTACCCTCACCCGCTTGATCGCCCGCTCCGATGTCCTCGGCCTGCTGCCGGCCTCGCTGCTTGATCAGGGCCATCAGGGATCGCAACCACTCAAACGCCTGCGCCGACTAGGCAGCAACGACAACACCGCGATATTTGCCGACGTGCATGCACTCTGGCTAAAAAACCGCACGCTCTCGCCCTCCGCCGAACGCGCCATTGCCTTGGCGCAAGCCATTAACGACGAAGCGCCGTCCCACAGCGACTGACTTTTGGCGGCCATGACTCATTTGCCAGCGTTCGAACCAATGCCAAGTTTCGGCACAAGCCGCCTGTCACTGTTAAATTTCGGCCCGCTATTTTTTCGCCATATTTACCTTCACTCTGGCGCAATGCTCAAACTCATTCTTCTAAGCTTTAGCCTCTGTATACCAAGCCTTGTGCGTGCAGAAGATGCCGCAATCGAACAACTGTTTCGCGCTGCAGGTGTAGACGGAACCATCGTGATTGAATCGGTCAAGACGGGGCAGCGTTTCGTCCATAACGATCCGCGTTCCAGGCAAGCGTATCCGGCCGCTTCGACGTTCAAAATTCTCAACACAATCATTGCGCTTGAACAGGGCGTCATATCCGGAACAGGTACGATCTGTCACTGGGATGGAACCCGCTACGAGATCGCTGACTGGAATCGCGATCAGACATTGGCAAGTGCTTTCAAAGGGAGTTGTGTGTGGTGCTACCAACAACTCGCACGGCAGGTAGGATCGTCGACGTACCGGGCCTATATTCAGCAATCAGGCTATGGCCAGTTGCGCCAGCCATTCAATCCAACAGAGTTTTGGCTCGATGGCGCCTTGACGATCAGTGCAGAACAGCAAGTCGCCTTTCTCCGGCAGATCGTCGAGCGCAAACTCCCCTTCAAGGCGAGCAGCTATGACACACTCAAAAAAATCATGCTCAGTGATGAGAATGCTCGCTATCGCCTTCATGCAAAAACAGGTTGGGCAACGCGAAACACGCCTCCCGTTGGCTGGTTTGTTGGCTACGTGGAATCACAAGACGACACATGGCTGTTCGCCTTGAATATCCTTACTCGC
>CAZFSH010000051.1:10260-12706 GCA_964521935.1 uncultured Propionivibrio sp. | reverse complement strand
GGTTTTGATGTTGGCCACGTCCGACCCCGCGCCGGGTTCCGAGACGCCGATGCAGCCGACCATGTCGCCGGCAATCGCCGGGGCGAGGAAGTTGCGTTTGAGTTCGTCCGAGCCAAAGCGCGCCAGCGCGGGCGTGCACATGTCGGTCTGCACGCCAATCGCCATGGGGATGCCGCCACAGGTACAGGTGCCCAGTGCTTCGGCCATGACCATCGAATAGGAAAAGTCGAGGCCGGCGCCGCCATATTCTTCTGGGTATTTCAGGCCAAGCAGGCCGAGGTTGCCCATTTTTTTGAACACCTCATGGGCGGGGAATTGCTCGGCTTTTTCCCACTCGTCGACGTGCGGGTTGATTTCTTCCTTGACGAAACGGGTGACCGTGTCCGCCAGTTGCTGATGTTCGGTAGTGAACTGCATTTCGTTCTCCTGACAATTACATGCGGGCAATGCCGAAGGCATTGGGATTGAGTTCGCGCGTTTCGGCTTCGGCGCAGATCGACAGACACAGTGCCAGCACGCGCCGGGTATCGCGCGGGTCGATGATGCCGTCGTCCCACAAGCGGGCGGTGCCATAGAGCACGGTGGATTCTTTTTCCAGGCGCAGACGTAGCTGATCGCTCATGGCTTTCAGCCCGGCCTCGGCCTGCTCGCCGAGGGGCTCGCCCATCTGCTTTTCCAGCTTGCTGCGACTGACGATTTCCATGACCTTGGCGGCCTGAGCCGCGCCCATGACGGCGGTGCGCGCCGAGGGCCAGGCGAAGATGAAGCGCGGGTCGAAGCCACGGCCGCACATGCCGTAGTTACCGGCGCCAAAGCTGCCGCCGAGCACGATGGTCAGCTTGGGCACACGGGCATTGGCCACCGCCTGAATCATCTTCGAGCCGTGTTTGATGGCGCCGGCGCGCTCGGCCGCCGAGCCGACCATGTAGCCGGTGGTGTTCTGCAAAAACACCAGTGGTGTCTTGCTTTGGTCGCACAGCTGAATGAACTGCGCGGCCTTGACCGAGCCATTTGGTTGTATCGGCCCATTGTTGCCGAGTATGCCCACCAACTTGCCCTCGATACGGGCATGGCCACACACGGTGTCGGTGGCGTAGACCGCCTTGAATTCGAGAAAATCGGAGTCATCAACGAGGCGGGCGATCACTTCGCGTACGTCATAGGGCTCGGCGTCATGGGCGGGAACGACGCCGAGCAGTTCTTCGGCCGGGTAGCGAGGCGGCTTGAAACTCAGCTCCTGTGACACGGTGGGCCAGTTGAGCTTATCCATGATGTCGCGCGCCACGGCGATGGCATGCTCATCGTTCTCGGTCAGGTATTCGCCCAAGCCGGTGACGGTGGCGTGGGTTTCGGCACCGCCGAGGGTTTCGTCATCGACGTCTTCGCCCATGGCGGCTTTGACCAAGGGGGGGCCGGCGAGATAAATCGAGCTGCGTCCGCGCACCAGCACGACGTAATCGGACAGGCCTGGCAGATAAGCGCCGCCTGCCGTCGATGAGCCATGTACCACGGCAATCTGCGGGATGCCGGCCGCCGATAAGCGCGCCTGATTGGCGAAGCTGCGTCCGCCATCGACAAAAATTTCCGCCTGATACATCAGATTGGCACCGCCGCTCTCGGCGAGGTAAATGATAGGCAGCTTGTTCAGCGCGGCCATTTCCTGCATGCGCAGGGCTTTCTTCAACCCCATGGGCGGAATGGTGCCGCCCTTGATGGCCGAGTCGCTGGCCGAGATGATGCAGCGCTTGCCCGCGACCATACCAATGCCAGCAATCGAGCCGCCACCGAGCACGGACTTTTTGCCGTCGTCATCGTGCATGCCCAGGCCGGCCAGGGTGCACAGTTCAAGAAAATCGCTGCCCCGGTCAACGAGCTGGGCGACGCGTTCGCGCGGCACGAGCTGACCACGTTTTTCAAACTTGTCGCGTTTTGAATTGGACTCGTCACGGACCAGCTGTTCGAGCCGACGAACGTCATCAAGACGCTCGTTCATACGCGTGATATTGGCGATAAATGCGCTGGAGTGGGGGGTGAGGGCGGAGCGGAGTACGGGCATGGCTTATCTCATGTCATCAAGACGGATGTCGGGAGTGGGCTTGGGGCTGATGCCTTGGGCGAGGGCGGCGGCATGCTGGATCTGCAAGGCACGTTGGTAGGCAGGGCGTTGTTGCAGGCGTTGCCAGTACGCGGCAACGGCGGGAGTAAAGCGTTCAGCCAGTCCCAGATGCTGAGCGAGCAACAAGGCATAGCCCACCGACATATCGGCCGCACTGCAGCGCGAGCACAGAAAATCTTGCGTGGCCAGACGCGGTTCCAGCGTACGCAAGCGGGCGAGAAACCACTTGCCGTAGTCGGCGACGATTTGCGGCTGCAGTCGCTCTGGTGGCTCGAAATGGGTGTAGCGCAAGACCAGCGTTTGCGGGAAGGTCAGTGTCGCTTCGCCGAA
>CAZFSH010000051.1:0-10160 GCA_964521935.1 uncultured Propionivibrio sp. | reverse complement strand
TCGCGCACGCGCGGCGGGAAGGGCAGCATGTGCAGTGTGTAGTCGGTGCCGTGCTGCAGGCCCATTTCTTCCATCAGCCAGAGCGGACGGAACGATCGGGCGCTGACGCTGTGCCAGAGCTGGATCACGCTTATTTGGCCAAGGTGTCGCCAGCCGGAGCGTCGGCCAACACGTCAGGAATGACGGCGCGATGAAAGCCGTTATATGGAAATTGGCGCAGCGCTTGCTGACGCGGAAAGACCGGATTGCCCAGCGAGGCGCCACCGTCGATCTGCACCGTAATGCCATTGATGAAGGCGGCGCCCGGTGAGAGCAGAAAGCAGATCACGGCGCTGACTTCACTTTCGGTGGCCATGCGCCCCAGCGGCACATGCTTCTTGAGCTGCGGAATCAGCGCCCGTGTTGCGCCTTCGTATTTATCCATCCCTGAAGAGGCAATCCAGCCCGGTGCCACGGCATTGGTGCGCACCCCGGCGTAGGCCCACTCGAAGGCGGCCGTTTGTGTCAGATTGGCCATGCCGGCACGAGCAGCGCCCGAGTGCGCCATGCCGGGCATGCCGTTGCGAAAGTCGGCCGTCATATTGACGATGGCCCCGCCGTGCTTTTGCAGCGTCTGATTGAACACTTCGCGCATCATCAGGAAGCCGCCGGTCAGATTATTGGCGACCACGGCATCAAAGCCTTTTTTGCTGATCGCCTGCAAGGGCATGGGGAACTGACCACCGGCGTTATTGACCAGACCATGAATCCGCCCGTGCTTTTCCACCATGGCTTTGACACCAGCCTTGACCGCGTCTTCATCGCGAATGTCGAAGGCGATGGTGTCGACTCGTCCGCCATCGGCGGTAATTTCGGCCGCTACGGCGTCGAGCTTTTCTTGAGTTCGCCCGGAGATGATGACCGTGGCACCGAGCGAAGCCAGTTCGTGCGCAACGCAACGGCCTATCCCGGAACCGCCACCGGTGACCCAGTACACCTCATTGGCGAAAAGCCCGGGGGCCAGCATGCTGCGGTAGTGTTGATGTGTTTGCATGCGACATATCCTAAGCAATGGTGACGTTAACGTCAACTATGTGCCAAATACGGGATATTTTGTTTTAATACGTTAGCACCACCCGAAAAATTACCTCCTGGAGAAGACAATGGACCTGCAAGCCTGTACAGAAAAAATGCGCGCCAAAGTGGGCGCTGATGCTGGCCTGAACGCTACGCTGAAGTTTGACTGCGGTAGTGATGGTGCGATCTATATTGATGGTAAGGCGACGCCGAACACCGTCGACAACACCAATCACGACGCCGAGTGCACCGTGACCATTACCTTGGAAAATCTGAACGCACTGCTCAATGGCGATCTGGAGCCGGTAACCGGCTTCATGACTGGTCGCTTTACCGTGTCCGGCGATATGAGCGTGGCGATGCGCTTGAATCGGGTCGTCTGATTTGACAGAGCAGCGCAAGCGCGCCACCACGGTGAAGGGGGTGGCCAAGAGTGTGCCCTCCGATAAAGCCGCGCAGGACTTCGTCGCCACGCACCGCGAGACAGATGATGCGGGCAGTGAAGTGTTCGGCATTACCGAGCTCGCGGCGGAGCTCGGTATCTCGCCGCGCGCGATCCGCTTCTACGAAGACAAGGATCTGCTCAAGCCACGGCGCATCAATGGTGGCCGCGCCTACACCCGGCGCGACAAGGTGCGTCTGTCATTGATTTTGCGTGGCAAGGCCATGGGCATGTCCTTGGCCGAGATCAAACATATTCTTGATCTGTATGGCGATCGCGGCGAAGGCAAGATCAAGCAGTTGGAGTTTTTGCTCGGTCTGCTGGATACCTCGATCAGCGAGCTGGAGGAGCGTCGTGCCCATATCGACACCACGCTTTCCGAGTTACAGGTCATCCGCGCCAATCTTGCTGCCGATATGACGCGCAAGCGCCGCAGCGCGGGTACTTAACCCTAGCTTAGCCCTTTTCTTTAGACCCGGAAACTGCTCACCGTCGCTTGCAGTTCTCGGGACAGTTGCTCAAGACTGCCGGCAGACTGGGCGATCACTTCGGTTTCCTGGCTGTTCTGCTCGGCCATGGTGACGATGCGGCTAACGCTGTCGGCCACGTGCTGTGCAGCAAGGGTTTGCTCGCGCAGGGCGATGGCAATTTCACCCACCACCGAGACCACACGCTCCGCTCCCGAGCGGATGTGATCCATTGACTGGCCGGCGTTGCGGGCCAGCGCGACGCCTTGTTCTACCCGCGCGCTGCCTTCTTCCATGCTGCGCACGGCCTCTTCAGTACCCGATTGCACGTTGCTGATCATGCCGCTGATTTCCAGCGTCGATTTGGTTGTGCGTTCGGCGAGTTTGCGCACTTCATCGGCCACTACCGCGAAGCCGCGGCCTTGTTCGCCGGCACGTGCTGCTTCGATGGCGGCGTTGAGCGCCAGCAAATTGGTCTGGTCGGCGATGTCCTTGATCACGTTGACGATGGACGTGATTTGCAAGGACATCTCGCCCAGCTTGCGAATATGCGCGCTGGAGTCGGTCACGGCGCTGGCGATGCGCGTCATCTCATTGGCCGCGCCCTCGACTACGGAGCGCCCTTCGTCTGAGTAAGTACCCGATTCTTCGGCAATCCGGTGCGCTTCAGCGGAACTGGCGGCTACCTGCGTAATATTGGCCTGCATTTCCTCCATGGCGCCGGCCATCGACGACGATGCATCGCATTGGTCGGCCGACTCTCTGGCGACAGTCGTGGCTGAACCAGAGAGTCGCAAAGCCAAGGCTTCGACTTCATTGCTGCTCGCGATCACCTGGCGAATGAGCTCCTGAAAGCTGCCGACCATGTCATTGAATGCGGCGGCAATCTCATTGGTTTCTTGATTGCCATCTGCACGTACACGCAAGGACAAATTGCGCGTGGTTTGAATATCGCGCATCGACTGGCGCATTTCTTGAATCGGCTTGGCAATGCTGCGCATCAGGCTGAACAGCAACGCGCCAATCAGGACAAAGAGTACCCCGTCGATAGCGATGGTCGTTGCGGCGTGTTCAGCGAAGATGGCATCGACGTCATCAATATAAATCCCTGAGCCGATGACCCAGCCCCAGGGTGCAAAGCTCGTGACATAGGATATTTTTGCTACCGGCTTTTCCTGGCCGGGCTTGGGCCAGTAGTAGGCGACGAAGCCCGCTCCCTCGCGTTGGGCGACATTGACGAACTCTTTAAACAAAAACAAGCCATTGGGATCTTTGGTTTGCGAGACATCCTTGCCATCCAGCTCGGGCTTGATCGGATGCATGATCACAGTCGGGTGCATGTCATTGACCCAGAAGTATTCGTTACCCCCATAGCGCATGGCTTTGAGGGCAGCGATTGCCGCTGCCTGCGCCGTTGCTTCGCTCATCTCGCCGCTTTGCTGCCGCTGATGGAAGTGGGCCACGAGGCTGTGGGCGGCCTGAACCAGATGCTGGGTTTTGACCTTGCGGTCGTCGATCAGTGTGCGCCGCTCTGTCGAGAGCGAGGTAATCGAGAGAAATAGCATGCCCGCGAGGGCCAGGATCAGAACGACAATTAATTTGCTGCGTATGCTGTTGAGCCTCACAGGGCACTCCTCCTAGTGTTTTTTCTTGGGTACGTTGACGCTGGGACACGTTGACACTAGCGCCCTTGGCGCAAGCCGTTCAGGATGCGTCTGCGCCACAATGATCAGATCACGTGCGCGCAGATTACGGGGTCGTTGTTCTGCCCGGTAGAGTAACTTGTCGAGTCAGTCCGTCGCTGTGGTAGCCAGTTCAACCCGTGCAGCCAGCCTATGGCCGATAGGTATCCGACCACCGATTGCGCGCATAACTTTCGCCATAGCGGGGCGGCGTTTCGTCGGCCATTGTTATGGCCGGCTGGCGCAAATAGTCGATGCCTTCCTGAATGCTTTTGACCGCACGAAACTCGTTCCCTTGCACTTCTCGTGCGCCTTTCGCGCCGGAGCTCCGGTAGGCAGCCAAGAGGCCGCCGACTGCTTGACTGTGCAGTTCAAAGCGTTCGGCGTAGCGCCCGGTGGGAAGGATGTATGCCGTCCGCTGGCGACCGTTTTCCTTGGCCCAGCGGGCAAACTTACTCATTGCACGTATCGAGGCGCTATCGACGCTTTGCAGTGCCGATAAGTCATAGAGCACACTCCAGCCCGTTGCATTGGCGGTGTTGCGCTTATCACGCATCACGAGCGTAATCAGGCGCTGGGTAACGGCTTCAACTACGGCGCTGGTGAGCTTTTTGTCTTCAGCGGCGCAATCAAGCAGAACTACATAAATCGTGCCGTGACACTCAATGCGAAAGTTTTTTTCGTGTTCGCTGGTGCTTGCGGGCTGCGACGTAACGTCGGCGTCAGGCTTGCTATCAGTGTTATGGAGGTTTGCTGACATGATGGCGCGAATTATCTGCCGCTATCGGCACGGCAAGTAGACCGCGCGGCCTTATTTGGCGGTACATAGTGCACTGCCTTGGTGCGCGTGCGCGGCGGGGCAAGGTACCAGCGATGGTGCTCCCGTGGTGAAATTCAGTGGAACAAGCAGGCTCACACTTTCGCCAGCTCCCCGCGCAACTGCTCGATGACGCTGTCGTAGCGGTGCGGGTCGCTGTCTTTGCCCGCACCAAAGACGGCCGATCCGGCGACGAAGGTGTCAACGCCGGCACGGGCGACGTCGGCGATATTGGTGGGGCCGACACCACCGTCGATTTCCAGGCTGACATCGAGCCCACGCTGGTCAATCATCTGGCGCACACGGCGGGCTTTTTCCAGCACGTAGGGGATAAATTTCTGCCCGCCGAATCCCGGGTTAACGCTCATCAGCAAAACCATGTCGATCTTGTCCAGCGTCCATTCAAGAACGTCCAGCGGCGCCGCCGGGTTGAACACCAGGCCGGGTTTGCAGCCATGGTCGCGAATCAGTGCGATGGTTCGATCGACGTGATCGGAGGCATCGGCGTGGAAGGTGATGTAGGTAGCGCCGGCCTTGGCGAAATCGGGCACGATGCGATCCACAGGCTTGACCATTAAATGCACGTCGATCGGCGCCGTCACGCCGTGCTTGCGCAAGGCCTCACAGACCAGCGGACCGATGGTCAGATTGGGCACATAGTGGTTGTCCATGACATCGAAATGCACGATGTCGGCGCCGGCCGCGAGGACGTTATCAACCTCGGTACCGAGGGTGGCGAAGTTGGCGGAAAGGATGCTCGGGGCGATGCGAAAAGGTCTTGGGTTCATTGCAGTGAGCGCAAGGCAAAAGAAGAAATCTCATTGTATCCTGTGGTTTTACCAGCCAGCTTGGCAACCACGCTTTGCGGCGAAACACTTAACGACAAAATGAAAGAGGAGTGCCGTTCATGATCAGCAATCTGATTAGCCGTATTCGCGTCGGGATCAATGGTGTTGCCCTGCCCATGATCAACTTTCCCAAGCCGTTTTCCTTTGTCGGCCCGGACTCGTCCTTGTCCTTGTGCCGCGAAATCGCTGGCACAGGCGTCAAGCGCATTTTGATCATTACCGATGGCCCACTCTTCAAACTGGGCATTTGTAACGGCATCGTCGACGAGTTGAAGGGTCTTGGCCTGACGGTCGATGTTTTTGCTGAAATTGAACCCGATCCCGGCTACGATCTGGTGTTGCGTGGCGTCGAGCGTGTGCGTAGCTTCAAAGCCGATGCCATTCTGGCTATCGGTGGTGGCTCCTCGATTGATGGCGCCAAAGCGGTGATGATTTGCCACGCTAATGACTGTCACCCGGAAAAGCTCACGGGTATTTGGCTGTATGCGCCACCCCGTAAGCGCGGCCTGCCTTTCTTTGCCATCCCGACGACCGCGGGTACGGGTTCCGAGGTAACGATTGCCGCCGTGGTCACCAATAAAGAAGAGCAGATCAAATACTTCATTGCCGACCCCAAGGTGGTGCCCTCGATGACGGCGCTCGATCCCAAGCTCATGGTGGGTCTACCCCCCTTCATTACCGCGCCGACTGGCATGGATGCCTTGACCCATGCCGTCGAGGCCTACATCTCGACCATGGCCTACAAGGAAACCGATGAGTTGGCGCTCATGGCCACGGCCAGCATCGTGCAGCACTTGCCCACCGCCTACTCCGACGGCAAAAATCTGGAAGCGCGTGAGCGCATGGCGGTAGCTTCATCGATGGCCGGGCTCGCCTTTACCCGCGCGGGCGTCGGCTATGTGCATGCCTTTGCTCACCAGTTAGGCGCTCTGTATCACGTGCCGCACGGTTTGGCCAATGCCATCGTCATGCCTTATGTGCTGGATTTCTCCAAACCTAACTGCGCACACCGGCTGGCTGATCTGGCGCGTGCCAGTGGCATTGGTAAAGCGGGCACGCCGGATGGTAAGTTGGCCGATGCGTTCATTGCGCACATTCGCAAGATGAATGCCGACATGAACATTCCGACTACGGTCAAGGAACTCAAGGCCAGCGATTTTGACAAAATCATTGATCGCGCCTTTGCCGAAGCCCACGGCACCTACGGCGTGCCGCGTTACCTCACGCGTGAGGATGCCGAAGATATGTTGGACAAGTTGCTGCCGCAGTAAGCCAGCTTCACGCCATAAAAAACGCCGGCGCGTCGTGAGACGCCCGGCGTTTTGTGTTTTATGGATCGCTTTTCTACGCGTGTTTTTTGAGGTGCTTCACCACATACGCGAGTTCGTCGGCACAGCCTTTTTCGACCTGGCTGAGTGCAAACTTTTCCACGGCACCGCCGATCAAGGGCACACCACATTTGGCGGTGTGCTGAATGGTGAACACGCAGCCTTTGCCGCTGGCGCGCAAGCTGAATTCCGCACTAATCTTGATGGGCTGACCGACAATATCCAAACTCAAGCTGCCGCTGTGGCCATCATCGTCGTCAGGTGACCAGCTTTCGTCAATGTGCATATCACCTTCGGGCTTGAGCACTTTGGCCACCAGCGCCGGTACGTCGCGCTTGATCCGGCGCTTCATGGTCACGCTGGCGCCCTTGCTGGTTTTTTTGACCTTGACGGTGGCCGCGAGTTCGCCCAAGTCCAGACAGCGTTGCTCCAGCCACTGGGCATCGGTGAGTAGGTCATAAACGCGCGCCAGCGAGGCGTTGAATTTCTGTTCGATCATGTGTGGCCTCCGTTCTGCTTAGTGGCTTGGCTGAAAGCGCAAACGGCTACGCGTGTGGGCGGCCACATCGTCTTCGCTGAGATGCTGGACGCGATATTCACCGCGCACGTGCATGTGTGCCTGATCGGCATAGTGTGGGTCGAAGCGCACCCCGCTTTGGCCGACGGGGTTGATGCCGGCGTTTTTCTCGGGGGCGGCGAAGTCGATCACGCGTCGTGTCGAGGGGCCGTAGGTGACGGCCAGTGGCAGCGGGCCGATCGGGTTGGAGTAATTGTTCGGTGTTTCATGGCCGCCCGGTGCGGGGAAGGGGCCGACGTCAAAAATTTTGTCCAGCGGTTTCACCTTGCCCAGCGGGTGGCCGTGGCTGACCGTATGGGCGCGTCCCCAGGTCCATTGCTGCGGGTCGTTGCCAAATAGCCTGCGTAGTTCGCCAAGCGTGGTTTGCCAGGCGGCGAGCAGCGTGTCACTGCGGCTTTCTTTTTCCGGCGTTTTCTTGTTGTCCCACCAGATCGATTCGGCATCGGCGACCAAACGCGGGATGGCCTGATCCAGGCCACGCACACGCAGCAGCGCCTTGAACATCTCGTCACCGACTTCATCCGCCATGGCGGCATGGGGGATTTCGTAGAGTAGCTGGTTGAAGATCGTTGGCGCGACCAGATCGATGCGGTGTTCGCCATCCCACTTGGCGAGCAGATCAAGCAGTGCCAGTTCGTCGGCCGCGGTCACGCGCTCGCGTAGCAAGGGCAGCAGTACCGCGAGCGTGCGTGGGCCATAGTTCGTCGTGGTGTCGAGTTGCAGCTTTTCGGTCTTGCTCAGATCCCATTTAACGCTGGCGTCGGCGAGCAGGTCGTCAAGCCGGCGCGCCCGGTCAGGCAGCGCGTAGTAGCCGGGGATTTTCACGGCGCCGGCCGGCTGGTGATTGGCCGAGACAATGTAGCCGCGTGCCGGGTTTTCTTCCTGCGGGTTGGCGGCGAACGGGTACCAGCCGGGTTTCTCGGCCTCGCCTTTGGCGGCATCGAGAATGAAGGCGGGATCAACGCCTTCCGGACGCTTGGGCAGCTTGGCGGCGGCCCACCAGCCGATGTCGCCATCGACATTGGCCCAGAGTACATTGAGGCCGGGGGCGTGAATCATGCTGGCGGCCGTGCGCGCCTTGCTCAGGGTATCGGCGCGGTTCATCGCGTACATGGCGTCGAGCAGCGGTGCCTCGGCGGCATACAGCGCCCACCACATGGCGATGGGCTGTTTCGCGCCGTCGCCCAGATTGGGGAAGGCGTCATTGACCAAGGGGCCATGTGGGCCGGTGCGTAAAGTCAGTCGCTGTGGCACGGCGCCTTTGACCGCGATGTTGACCTCTTCGCTGGTGATATCGACCCATTTGCCGGTCTTGGCGTCACCTGCCCAGGCCTGATTGGCGTTGGCGGGATTGAGCTTTTCTTTGACCAGATCAATGTCATCGTTCTGGAACATGGTCAGGCTCCAGGCGAAGCGCTGATTGAGGCCCAGCAGGGCGGTGGGGATCAGCGTCGGGTGGTGGCCGTAGAGCTCAAACCCCGGTGCGGATAAATGGGCTTCGTACCACACGGCGGGCGTGGCAAAGCTGATGTGCGGGTCGCCAGCGAGGATGGGTTTGCCACTGGCCGTGCGTTTCCCCGAGATGGCCCAGGCATTGCTGCCCTGCAGTTGCGGCAGCCCGGCGGCACTGACGGCATCGGTGGAGAGCTGCGCCAGTTGGGCGAGCCCCTTCCAGGTGCCGGCGTCAATATGGCTACCTGGCGTCAGCTGGGCGGTTTTGGTTGCCGCTTGCGAGGGAATGACGCCCTGTGCATGCCAGCTGAGATCAAAAACCTTGAGGTAGTCGGGGCCCAGTTCGTCGCGCAGATAGGTCAGTGCCGGTTCGGTTTTGAATGCTGAGGCGAAAGAGTAGGCGAGGTAGCCGGTGACCGAGAGTGTGTCTTCAATCGTGAACGGGCGCTTGGGAATGCCCAGAATGTCAAACTCCAGGGGCGCCGGACGGGTGGCGACGTAGTGATTGATGCCCTCAAGGTAGGCGACCAGCGCCTGACTGGCCGGCGTGGCCATGTCCATTTTTTTCGCTTGCGTGTCGGCCCAGTCGCGGATGCGCAACACGCGGAACAGCTTGTCGGTGTCGACCAACTTGGGGCCGAGGATTTCGGCCAGCTCACCGCGTGCCAGACGGCGCGCCATTTCCAGCTGGAACAGCCGGTCTTGCGCCACCACATAGCCGAGGGTGCGATACAGATCATTTTCGTTGGCGGCTTTGATGTGCGGGACGCCGAACTCGTCGTAACGCACATCGACCGGGGCGCTCAGGTGGGGCAGCGCGATGTTGCCCGAGCGCACCGGGTTTTTATTGACCAGATAGCCGCTGACGCCGCCATAGACCGCCGCCGCGCCGAGCACGGCGAGGGCAATGAGTTTTGCTGAACGTTTCATGCTGCCTCCTCCAGGAGAGTTTTTATGGTGTTTTACGGATTATTGGGGTTACTCGTGGCGTTTTAGCGTGAAGGCTTGCCGCCGCGCCGCTGACTGAGCGGATGGCGGGGGACGGCAGGGTGCCGGCCTGCCGGTTTGCCCGGCGCTGTGCGCCGTGCCACAGCGACTGACTTTTGCCGCAGGCCGGGCGCAGTGTGCAATGTTGCCGGTTGATGGGCGGGCACCAGATGTCGTTTGCCCGGACCAATTAAATCGGCGCGACCGAGCGACAGCAGCGCTTCGCGGATCAGCGGCCAGTTTTCCGGATCGTGATAGCGCAGGAAGGCCTTGTGCAGTTTGCGCTGTCGGCCGGCGCGAACGATCGGCACGGTCTCGGAGGTCGCCGTAACTTTGCGCAGCGGATTCTTTTCTGTGTGCCACATGGCGGTTGCCAGCGCCAGTGGCGTGGGCAGGAAGGTCTGCACCTGATCGAGGCGGAAGTTGTTGCGCTTGAGCCAGAGCGCGAGGTTCATCATGTCTTCGTCGGTCGTGCCGGGGTGCGCGGCGATGAAGTAAGGGATC
>CAZFSH010000050.1:0-12725 GCA_964521935.1 uncultured Propionivibrio sp. | reverse complement strand
ATAACTTTTGCGCGCAGGTCCTCCGATGCGGTTCCATTTTCCAGCAGCGTGATGACCCGCGACAAAGCACGACGATCCCCCTTGGCGACGAGATCGGTGTTCGCGAGGGCATCGGCCGACAGCGCCTCGTCACAGCGCTGCACCATGTCATTGATCATGCCCTGCAGGCCCATGGTCTGGCCGTCTTCAACCGAGTAAATGTGCGCTACGCCATAGGCGTGCAGTTCGCGGATTTCCGCAGGCACGATGACCCCGCCACCGCCGCCAAAGACCTTGATCCGCTCACCGCCGCGCGCCTTAAGCAGGTCGATCATGTACTTGAAGTATTCGACGTGGCCACCCTGATAGGACGAAATGGCGATGCCTTGCGCATCTTCTTGCAGCGCGGCGGTAACGATCTCATCCACTGAACGGTTGTGCCCGAGGTGTATCACCTCGCAGCCCGTACCTTGCAGAATTCGCCGCATGATATTGATCGAAGCGTCGTGCCCGTCAAAGAGCGAGGCGGCGGTGACAAAGCGCACCTTGTTGGCCGGCTTGTAGGGCTGATTCTTATTGCTCAGACTAGCGTTAGCGGACAGATCACTCATGGCGGTTCTCCCAATTCGATGGGGCCATCATAGCCGTGGCCTTGCCCCTCTGCCACGGCACAATCTGCCGAAAACATTGCATAATTTGCCACACTCGAACAGGCACTGGGGGCAAGCTATGGCGGCCACGCGCATCGTCGATCAATCTCGCGACACCGTTGCCGCCGGCTTTGTGCAAGGCATCGTGGCGGCGCTGCTGTACCGACCGCGCGAGATTGAGACCTTGCTCAAGCAGGCGCACATCGCCAGTACGGCACTGACCGACGCCAACCAGCGCGTACCGCTCGCCGCCTACACCCGCCTCTACCAAGTGGTCAGCGCGCATTTGCAGGACGAAGGCTTCGGCCTGTTTTCCCGGCCACTGCGCCCCGGCTGCATCGCCTGTTTGCTCCAGAGCACGCTGTCGGCACCAACACTGGCCGAGGCCATGACGCGCATGGTGCGTTTTTTCAATCTGCTGCAAGACAACCTGATTCTGGATTTTGCGGTGGACACGGCCACACTCAGCGTCCGCGTCGTCTCACCCTTGCCGGTCGCCGAAGCCGGCTTTGTGTTTGCGCATGAATGGTTGTTACGACTGATTCACGGCCTGGCCGCCTGGCTGATTGATGACCCGCTACCGCTGGTCGCCGTCGTCTTGCCTTACGCGCCGCCAGCACACGCCAGCGAGTACGAGCGAGTGTTTGCGACAAAAGTCAGCTTCTGTGGCACGGCGCCATCGACACCAATGGCACCATTGGCACCATCATCGCTATTAGCCCAGCTCCCCGCCGCCGCGCTGCGCCGCCCCGTGCGCCGCGACGAGGCGGCACTGAATCAGTTTTTGCGCGGCATGCCCGGCAACATCACCATGCTTTATCGCGGCGAGCGCGCGCTGGCGCCACGTATTCGCGAGCAACTGCGCCAGAGCCTGCCGGAGCTGCTGTCACTGGCACAACTGGCGCAGCGGCTCAACCTCTCGGCGCGCACGCTGCATCGGCAGTTGGAAAAAGAAGGCACCAGCCTGCGCCGTCTGCGCGAAGGCCTGCGCCACGAACTGGCGGTGGAATGGCTGGTGAAAACCCAGCGCCCTATCCAGCGCATCGCGGCCGACCTGGGCTTTGCCGACAACACCTCGTTTTATCGCGCCTTCCACCAATGGGAAGGCTGTGGCCCACGGGCCTGGCGCGCACGCTTTATCAGCGCATGATCAGCGATTGCAGGACCTGATCATTGCCTGATCAGGCCAGGCTCACTCACTCAAACGCCGGCATGTCTGGCTTGGCGACCGGCTTGCCCGCAGCAACCCAGGAATCAAAGCCGCCCGCGAGCGACTGCACCGAGAGATACCCCATGTCGAGCAAGGCAGCCGCCGCCAGTGCCGAGCGGCCACCGGACTTGCAATAGACCACGACTTTGCTATCACGTGCGGCCAAAGCCGGATTGGCCGTCATTTTGAACTCCAACAGCCCACGCGACATGTGCACCGCACCCGGAATGTGCCCGGCGGCAAACTCGTCGGCTTCGCGCACATCCACCAACACGGCCGCATCGCGTATCGCCGTCTCGGCATTGTCCAGCGCAACTTCCTGAATACGTGACTTGGCGGCTAGCACCAGATCCATAGCAGATTTCATGGTCATTCTCCCTAGGTTATGGTGAGTTAAAGCGGCCGCTTGACGCTCAGCGCGCCGCGAATCTGGCCTTGGCTATAGCCCATGGCCATGTCGTGCGGGTAGGACTTGGCCAGTTCGGCTTTCAGCCCCGACTCGATATTCTCGGCCGGCCCATGACAGCTCAGACAGACGGGCCCAACTGGAATGGCGCGAATATAGCGATACGTTTGCTTGCCCGCGTCGGTGATGATTTCACCGTACTCCAGCGTCTCCACTTTTTCGCCATTGGCGGCGCGGATGTTGAAATCAGCCAGTTGCCGCGCCTCCCAGACATCGGGCGTACCGCGTTCGGCATTACGGGTTTTCAGGCTGACACGGCGCAGGTTCCAGCCGGTTTTTTCCGCCTGCTCACGCAGCAGTTGCGGGGCCTTGTCCTTACACACCGGGATGGCCTCAATGGCGCCTTTGGCGGCGACGGTTTCCTGCATCATGCCCACCACTTTGGGCAGTACCGGCAGGGCCTTCTGGCGCGTATCGAGACGCAAGGCATCGAGATCTTGGGCGCTCACCGCGCCGGAAAATGCGGCAGCAATAATCGTCAGGCAGGCAATTTTTTTCATGATGAACGGGTAACTCCGATAAATAAGCTTTCGCTAATTTACTGGAGTTATGCGTTCAAGGCAAACGCGTCACAAACTCGGCGAGCTGCGCGCTGATGGCGTTTAATTGCTCGGTCATCAAGGCGAAGCGCGCACGCGCCTGAGTGAGAGTACTCGCATCGGCCGCATCATCTGGGGATTCAGCCGCGGACTCCATCTGCGCAGCCAGCTCCCCAAGCGCCATCGCCCCGACCCAGCGTGCAGAGGACTTGATCTTGTGGGCAATTTGCCGGACTTCCGCTAGCCGCCCATCGGCCAAGGCCTGCGCCAGCGAAGCAAACGCCTCGGCCGTCGAGGACTGATACATGGCCACGAGCTTCTGCGCGCGCACGGCATCCCCCTGAGTCAGCGCCAGCAAGGCGGCGGCATCAAATGTGGCAGCGGTATTCATGCCTGAACTCATGACCGCCGCTCGCGCTGCAGGCTCAGCATGCGCGCTTCCAGAAAACCGCGCAATTGCAAGAAAGGTATCGGCTTGGCCCAGAAGGGCACGCCGTCAGGCAAGCCGCCGGCCGCAGCAACTTTCTCCGGCGTCATGCCGCTGATGGCAATGATGTCCATCGCGTCATAGCGCGGCCCGCCGCGCAGATAGCGGATGACGGCAAAGCCATCGACCTCGGGCATCATCAGGTCGATGAGCAAAACGTCCGGTTCTTTGTGGCCGATTTCGGTCAAGCCGTCGATACCACTCATCGCCAAATGCAGGTCTACGGGCAGTTGCCAGGCAGCAAACTGGTCGCGGTAGAGCTCACGCTGAAATTCGTCATCCTCGATCACCAGCACGCGCAAACGCCGCTCACTGGCCGAGGGAGTAACCGGGGTGCCGGCCAATGGACTCACTATCGGGGCAACTGTCGGCCGACGAATACTCTGTTCCCGCGCATCCACATGGGCGCTGACCGAGGCCAGCGAAACACGCCGGTGGCCGCCTTCGGTGCGCCAGGCGCTGAGCTGGCCGCGTTCGACCATGTTGAGTACCGTGCCCACCGAAACGCCCAGCAGTTCGGCGGCTTCGCGCGTGGTCACAAAAGCGGTAGCCGCCGCGGTGGCAGCAGTTGCAGTCGTAGCAGCCCTGGCTTTAGTCGTGGCCGTGACAGGGTCTGACACGTCAGCGGGCTGGGTTGGCGGAACAGAACGTCGATCCATCGGGTTCTTTCTGCAAATTCGCTAAATTCGATAGCTAGCAATTATTACACACACTTTATAGATTTATTGTTGTTTTTGCTGTTTTAGAGTAATGTCCTGCGCATGCAAAAGTCAGCCACTATGGCACGGCGCCCAGCTTCGCTCCGGATCAATCCATACCCCGGACGCCATGCTCAACTTTGACTACTCGGTCATTTTTAATGCCACGAGCAATGGCATGGCGTTTACCGATTTCGAGAGCAACGTCATTCTCGATGTAAACATGGCCTGGGTCGAGCAGACTGGCTTTTCACGCGCCCACTCGATCGGCAAAACAGCGCTGGAGCTGGGTTTGTGGCCGAATGCCGCCGATCGTTCACGCTGCCTGGCGCAAGTCAAAGCGCAGGGCAGCAGCAAAGGCTTCTACACACAACTGAACATCCGTGGTGTCATGACCCCACACCTGATCTACGGTCGGGCAGTACGCAACCCTCACCAGCACTACGTACTCTGGGAGTTTTGCGACATCACCGAACGCGAAGCCAGCGCGCAACAACTGCGCAAGCTTTCGCTGGCGGTGGAACAAAGCGCAGACAGCATCATCATTTGCGGGCTCGATGGGCGCATTGAATATGTCAACCACGCCTGCGTCGAAGAAACCGGCTACCGCGCAGAAGAACTCATCGGACAAAATCCCCGCGTGCTCCAATCCGGCGAAACGCCCCGTGCCACCTATGCCGCCTTATGGGCCGCCCTCAAGGCCGGAGAAACCTGGCGGGGCGAATTCATCAGCCAGCGCAAAAACGGCGAGCGCTACATCGAGCGCGCCGTCATTACGCCCCTGCGTGACCATAGTGCCGACGGTGCAGATAACGGCCAGATCAGCCACTACGTGGCGATCAAGCGCGACATCACCGACGAAAAATGCCAGGAGAGTGAGCTCAGTACTTACCGGCAGCACCTTGAGACGCTAGTCAGCGAGCGCACCGCCGAGCTGGCTCTGGCACGGCAAAAAGCCGAAAGCGCCAGTCAAGCCAAGAGCAACTTTCTGGCCAATATGAGCCACGAAATTCGCACACCGATGAACGCCATGGTCGGCCTGACTCACATGCTGCAACGAGGCGAACTGCTACCGGGACAAGGCGATAAGCTCAACAAAATCGCGCTCACCGCCGACCACCTGCTGCACATCATCAATGACATTCTCGACCTCTCGAAAATCGAAGCCGAAAAGCTGGTGCTGGAGAAAAACAATTTCGAGATCGCTACCGTTCTCGACCGCGTCTCCAGCATGGTCATCGACCGCGTGCGGGAAAAGGGGCTGGAACTGATCGTCGACGCCGACCCGCTATTGGGGGTAGTCAGCGGCGACAGTACCCGCCTGACCCAGGCATTGCTCAACTACCTGAGCAATGCGGCCAAATTTACCGAACGTGGCACGATCATCTTACGCACGCGCCTGCTGGAGCAGACTGACACCGAGAAACTGGTGCACTTTGAGGTCAGCGACACCGGCATCGGCATCCCGGCCGATGCGCTTAACCGGGTGTTTCAGCCGTTTGAGCAAGCCGACAGCTCCACCACACGGCGCTTTGGTGGTACCGGGCTGGGACTGGCGATCACCCAGCGAATGGCGCACCTGATGGGCGGCGATGTCGGCGTTAACAGCCAGGTGGGGGTAGGCAGCACGTTCTGGCTGACCGCGCGCTTCGGCCGAGTCAGCCATAGCGCGGAGCGCTACCTGATCCCGGCGCTGCTCGGCTGCCGTGCGCTGGTGGTGGATGACTCGCCGATGACTCGTGTGGTGCAAAGCCAGCTGCTGCGCGCGGCCGGCATGGTCACCGAAATCACCGACTCCGGGGCCGAAGCGTTGGCCATGATCAGGCGTGCCGACAGTGAGCGCACACCGTTTGATCTGCTGTTGATCGATTTACTGATGCCGCAAATGAACGGCATCGAACTGTTCGCAGCCCTGCGTGCGCTGCCCCTCTCACGACAGCCCAGCGCCTGGCTGGTCACCGCCTCGGGCGACGCCTCCGTCACTGCTGAAGCCAGCGCCGCAGGCTTCAGCGAGTTGTTGTTGAAACCCTTAACCGCCGTCATGCTCGACGCCGCGCTGAAACGGCAATTACCCGCACTGCTGGATCACGGCAGTGACAGGCTGGCGCCGCCTCATGCGCCACGGTTAGCACACATCGTGAATACAGTTAGCTCCCCCACCACACTTAACGACATGCCCGAAAGCGCGCTCAAGCGCGACTTCCACACGGCCCGGCTACTGATCGTCGATGATGAGCGCTTTAACCGCGAAGTCGCACTCATGATCCTCGACGAAATCGGCTGGCAGGTCGATCAGGCCAGTAATGGCCAAGAAGCCGTTGATATGGTCAGGGCCAACGATTACCACCTGATCCTGATGGACATGCGCATGCCCACGCTCGATGGCGTGGCGGCAACACGCCTGATCCGCACCCTGCCCGGCCGGCAAACCCTGCCCATTCTTGCCATGACCGGCAGTGCCAGCAACGAGGACCGCACCCTTTGCCTGCAAGCCGGCATGAGCGACTTCATTACCAAACCCATTTCCCCGCAACACTTGTTCCAAGTCATGCTGCAATCCTTGCGCGCCAGCTGGCCGCATGGACTAAACACCCCCTAAGCGTTACAACGAATACCGATCATCACCGGAGCCCGTTCATGGATACCTTGAATTTACCCGACACCGAGCGCCCCGAGCTCAGCAATGCACCGCTGCAACGCCGGCTTGAACTGACCGAACAGGCCCTGGCTGCCACGCAGTTGCTGATCAACACCTCGCTCGGGGCTGTACTGACGCCGCTGCACGGCATCATCGGCTACGCCCAGCTCGGCGAAAACGAACAACAGGCGGACAAGTTGCGCGGCCATTGCGTGCAAATACTGGCGCTAGCGCGACAACTAGAGGGCGTACTCGGCGACATTGACGACTATGTACGCAGCGATCGCCATGCGCAAAGACTGCCCTTGCAGGTCTATGACCTGTCCGATCTGATCGGCCAGGTGAGTAGCCAGATGCAGGCCAATGCCTCCCGGCGCGGCGTTGTCTTCACGCTCAAGCTCGACCCGGCCTTGCCGCCATCGCAGGTGGGCAATTCGGCACATCTGCGCAAACTGCTGGACCGCCTGCTCACCCACGTCCTCCATGTCAGTGCGCCCGCGAGCACGATAGTGCTGCACGCCGGCAGGGAAACCGCGACACTGATTTTCAGCATTCAGTATGTCGCGGCGGCGGACATCGCCGTGGCCGGCCAGACTCTGCCTACCCCCACGGCCAATGCCACCGAAGGCTTGGGCCTGTTGTTTTGCCAACGCCTGGCCAAGCACCTGGAAGGCACGCTGCACAGCGAAGAACAGCCCGGCGCCCAAAGCCGGATTACCGTGCGCGTACCGCTGCTGGAGCCGGTCATGGATATTGGCCGTGCCAGCGCGAATGCCCATCAAAGCGCCACCACCGTCGCCACGTCTGTCGCAACGACTACCCACGAGGACACCCAAGAGGAAACCCCAATAAGCGCCGCCAGCGGTAAGCGTCTGCAGGGCGTACGCGTACTCGCCGCGGACGATGTCGATTTCAATCGCTTTGTGCTCGAAGACATGCTGAGCAGCGAAGGCGCCAGCGTCGTGATGGTGGAGAACGGCCAGGAAGCCGTCGAACGCGTGCGCAGCGATGGTACACCGAGCTTTGATGTCGTCTTGATGGATGTGCAAATGCCGGTCATGGATGGCCTGGAAGCCACGCGCCACATTGTCCAGCTGGCGCCGGCGCTCCCCGTGCTTGCCGTCACGGCGCATGCGCTGCCCGAGGAATACCATCGCTGCCTTGATGCCGGCATGCGCGAACACCTGACCAAGCCCCTCAGCGTGGACGCGCTGGTCAGCGCCATTCTGCGGCATACCCAGCACTATCAGATCGACCGCGCCACACTGGCGCAGCGCTATGCGGGGCGACCTGCCCTACTCAAACGGCTGCTGCTCACCATTAGCGAACGGCATAACCCAACCGCCGCAGCGCTGGAAAGCGCCATCGCCGCCAAGGACTATGCCGCCATCACCACCCTGGCCCATGAGCTCAAAAGTGCCGGCGACAATCTCGCCGCCGACGCGCTGCGTCATCTTGCCGAAGCCACAGAAAGTCTGGCCTATCTGCGTGACGCGAAATCTCTACGCATGGCCGCGCAATTAGCGCACGTGATGCGCGACGTGAGCGACGAGCTGCAAGGCGCGCTTCAGGAAATGGCCACTCTGCCGGCATAAACCATCAGGCGAGCGCGGCGATCCACTGGTTGGCGCCGCGCAATTTGTTGGCCAGCTCGCGGGCCAGGTTTTCCAGCAAGCGGATTTTCAGCACTGGCGCCTGATCGGCGATGCGCTCGATGACCGCCGCATCAATCACGCGGCAGCGCACATCGGTCGTCGCAAACACCGTCGCACTGCGCGTGGTCTGACCGAGCAAAGCCATTTCACCAAAGTACATGCCGGCCCCCAGCGTGGCAATGCGCTGATGCTCCCCCGCAGTCAGCGCCAGCAAAATGCTGACCTGCCCGCGTTCGATAATGAAGATGCGGCCATCGTCCTGCTCGCCCGTGGTCAGAATCTGCGCCCCGGCGTCGTAAGTCAGGCACTGGCTCTGCGCCATCAGTTCGCTCAGCAGCGACTCGGGCAAGCCAGCAAACAGGCTCGTGGCAGCCAGCTGCTGGCATTCGGGTTCCGCCGCCTTATCGTCGCGATAGAGAAAGTTTTCACACCACTCGACGGCCAGATCGTTATCTTCAAACGTGAGGAAACCGCGATCGCCCGTTGTACCCGTTGTACCAGAGCTACCCGACTTGCGCAGCGGTTCCAACAGATGGCGACGCCGATGCAGGCGCGAACACACCACGGCCACCTGCTCGGCAGATAACTGCAAACGGGTTTGGTTGAGCAAACGCGCTGCGCTGTCGGAAATGCCCGTGACCTGATGCAGATCAAGAATGAAGCAGCCGGCCTCACTGCGCAAAGCGTGCATACGGCGGATGATGTATTCAACGCTATCCACGCCCAGATAGCCGTGTAAGGAAAAATATTTGATGCGCGGGGCATTCGCTTCCAGCCACACGCGCATGGCCTGCGAAGGCTGGCGTCGTGAGGGCGCATCAGCGCCGGTGTAAATGCGACTCACCGCCATGCCGGGATTGCCGGTGCGCCCGAAGGCATGCAGGCTGTAATCGTCGGAAAGCTGTTTGCACGCGGCGATGCCACGCACGCTATTGCCCTTTTCATCCAACCGCGGCGAAAACACGCCAATACCAAAACGACCGGGCAACACCGCCAAAATGCCACCACTGACACCACTCTTGGCCGGCATGCCCACGTCATACAACCAGCTGCCGGCGTAGTTATACATGCCGCAGGTCGCCATCACGCTCAACACCCGGCTGATGTGCTCTTCCGGCAAGGCGCGCACACCGGTCAGCGGATGCACGCCGCCATTCGCCAGCGTTGCCGCCATGAAGGCCAGATCGCGGCAGCTTACTTGCAGCGAACATTGGCGGAAATAGTTTTCCAGCGACTGCATCGGATCGTCTTCGCTGGTGATACCAAAATTTTTCAGCATCCAGGCAATGGCGCGATTACGGTAACCGGTATCGCTTTCCGACTGATACACGGCCTCGTCAAGTTCCAAGGGCCGCCCGGCAAAATTGCTCAGCGAAGCAACAATGCGCTGCCAGCGCTCGGCCGAGCTCTCGCCCGCGACCATGGCCGTGGTGGCAATGGCACCGGCATTGATCATCGGATTGAGGGGCGCACCCGTTTTCGGGTCCAGGCTGATGGAGTTGAACGCGTCACCGCTGGGCTCCACGCCCACCCGCTGAATCACCGAGGCGACGCCCCGATCAGCCAGTGCGGTGCCATAGACAAAGGGCTTCGATACCGACTGAATCGTAAAGGTCTGATCGGTATCGCCGCTCGAATAAGCAATCCCATCCATGGTGACCAGACAGATGCCGAACCATTCCGGATTAGCCTTGGCCAGCTCCGGAATGTAGTCGGCCATCTCGCCACTATCGATTTTTGCCAGCCGCGCATGCAGCTCGTCGAGATACTGTTGAATCGGCGAACGCATCAGACAGACTCCTCAAGTAAACCGGCGCGCTGGATGAAGGCGATGATCTCCGCCAAACCCTGACCGGTTTTCAAATTGCTGAACAAAAATGGCCGCTCGCCGCGCATGCGCTTGGCATCCGTCGCCATGACCTCAAGCGACGCACCAACCATGGGCGCGAGATCAATCTTGTTGATGATCAACAGGTCGGATTTGGTGATCCCCGGCCCGCCTTTACGGGGGATTTTTTCCCCGGCGGCGACGTCGATCACGTAGAGCGTCAGATCGGACAATTCCGGGCTGAAGGTAGCGGCCAAATTGTCGCCACCACTTTCGACAAAGACAATTTCAAGGCCGGCAAAGCGTTCGTTCAGCCTCGCCACGGCTTCAAGATTGATCGAGGCATCTTCACGTATAGCCGTATGTGGACAGCCACCGGTCTCGACGCCAATAATCCGATCTGGCGAGAGTGCCTCGTTACGCACGAGAAACTGCGCGTCCTCGGCGGTGTAGATGTCATTGGTTACGACCGCGATGTTGTACTGCTCGCGCAGCGCCTTGCATAAGGCGAGCGTCAGCGCCGTTTTACCGGAACCGACCGGGCCGCCGATACCGACGCGCAATGCTTGCTGAGAATGGCTCATGATCAGGATCTGAAAAGTCGGGAGTATTGGGTTTCGTGTTGTGCGCAGGCCATGGCGAAGCCAGGGGCGAAGTTGGAGCGTTGCTGATCTGGCAGCGCCAGCGCCTGCGTCACCACGGCGGGAATGCGCTCGCCGATCTGGCGCAGGATGCGTTGCCCGGCCGCCTGCCCGAGGGGCACGGCCTTGAGCGCCGCCATGGTTTGGTTTTCCGCCCAGGACCATAGCCAGCCGATGAGCGCCTCCTGAACCGGAATGTGCCACGACACCGCCAGCGCACTCCACAGGTAGGGAAAAGTCAGCTGCTGTGACACGGCGCTTGCCGCCAAGCCGCCATGGAAGCCCTCGGGAACTTCGTCCAGGTCGTCGAGCAAACGCCGCAGCGAATACCCCATCTGCAAGGTCTCGGCGCGCATCTCGGCGCTTTCACGGCTGGCCAGATACTCGTCATTCAACGCATGCGCAGCAGCCAGATCGCGGCCCTGCCATGCCGCCATCAGGCCCGCAACCAAAGGAACTTCGTAGCGACCAAGGTTCCACGTCAGCTGGTCACCGATCCACGTCAGTGTGCTGGCTTCGTCCTTGGCAATGCCCGACTCCACCGCCCACTCCAGCCCCTGCGAGTAGGTGTAAGCGCCAACCGGCAAGGTCGGGCTGGTGAGCTGTAAGAGGCGCGCCAGCATCAGCGATACTGAAAGTGGTCGTGAATTCTCGGGCCGCGGCCTTCACCGTCCGGGCTATGGCCGTGCGGGTAGCTGTGACCCGCATGGCCACCGTAGGCACCGCTTTCCGGCTCAAACGCATCCATAGTTTCGCGCACATCCAGCCCCAGCCCGCGCACCATGTCGCCGAGCACGTGATCCAGCGCAAAGCGCACATAGCCCACCCCCAGCTCAACGGCCAGCTCCACCGCCACGTGCCGATTGCCCAAGTGGTAGGCGGCGCGCGCCAGCAGCAAAGGCTGGTCGCTAACCGCCTCCATGAGCGCTTCGGGCGCGGCGCACACTTCCACCACGCGGCCATCGTTGCCGAGCAGTTTGTCGCCGGCGCGCAGCACCGCGCCGCGATCGAGGAAAAGGCCGCATTCCTCGCCACTATCGAGCTGGGTGCGCAAGCGCGACTTGCAGCGCGACTCAAAGGGTAGCGATAACTGGTCCGTCGCAGTGGCCGTGCTGACGGTGCGGCGTTCAATGAGGATCATGGTCAGAAGAGAAAGTAGCGTTGCGTCATGGGCAGCGTTTGCGCGGGCTCGCAGACCAGCAGTTCACCGTCAGCGCGCACGGCATAGGTTTCACTATCCACCTCGATATGCGGCGTAGCGCTGTTGTGCACCATGTCTGATTTACGCAGCGTCCGGCAGTGTCGAACGGGCTCCAGACTTTTGGTCAGACCCAGCGACAGCACCTCGGCGTTCTGCATGGCCGCTTGCGAGACAAAGCTCAGCGAGGTGGTTAAAGCACCGGCGAAGGCGCCAAACATCGGCCGGTAATGCACCGGCTGCGGCGTCGGAATTGAGGCGTTCGGATCACCCATCGCGGCCGCGGCAATCATGCCCCCCTTGATGATGAGCGAAGGCTTGACGCCAAAAAATGCTGGCTTCCACAACACCAGATCCGCCAGCTTGCCGGGCTCGATAGAGCCCACCACATGGGCAATGCCATGGGTAATGGCGGGGTTGATCGTGTACTTGGCGATGTAGCGTTTCACCCGGGCGTTGTCGCTGTGGGCAGTGTCACCGGCCAACGCGCCGCGCTGTACTTTCATCTTGTGCGCCGCCTGCCAGGTGCGGAGGATCACCTCGCCCACACGCCCCATGGCTTGCGAATCCGAACTCATCATCGAGAAGGCACCAAGGTCATGCAGGATGTCTTCGGCGGCAATCGTCTCGCGGCGAATGCGCGACTCGGCAAAGGCAATATCTTCGGCAATGCTCGCATCCAGGTGGTGACACACCATGAGCATGTCGAGGTGCTCGTCGATGGTGTTCACCGTGT
>CAZFSH010000049.1:7683-12861 GCA_964521935.1 uncultured Propionivibrio sp. | reverse complement strand
CGGTCACAGCATCGGGGCGCAAACGCTGCACCACATCCACAGCGTGAGTCATCGGCTCCACCTGGCTGGTATCCACCGCCTGCAGTTGCTGGACAAAATCGAGAATGCCGTTGAGCTGAGTCGCGGTAGCCGCAGCTTCCGCGTCAGAAAGCGCTAAACGGGCCAAACGAGCGATGCGCTCAACATCTTGAATCGTAAGGGACATTTTGAAATTAGGCGAAACCCCTCAGGGCTCGCGCTTATCTTGCGAAGCCCATTAGGTTATCATAAGCCGTTTGCGCAATCGCCTTCAGCGGCCATCCGCGCAGCTTTCACTCCCACTTTCTACTGGAAACACGATGTTCGGCTTTCTGCGCTCCTACTTTTCCAACGATTTGGCGATCGACCTCGGTACCGCCAACACCCTTATTTACATGCGCGGCAAAGGTGTCGTCCTTGACGAACCCTCGGTCGTCGCGATCCGCATTGAAGGCGGACCGAACGCCAAGAAAACCATTCAAGCGGTAGGCAAAGAAGCCAAGACCATGATTGGTCGCAACCCGAAAGAGATTTCAGTCATCCGTCCCCTGAAAGACGGTGTGATTGCTGATTTCACCGTCACCGAGCAGATGCTCAAGCAGTTCATCAAGCGGGTGCACGAGTCACGTTTGTTCTCGCCCAGCCCGCGCATCATTATTTGCGTACCATCGGGTTCCACGCAGGTTGAGCGCCGTGCCATTCGCGAATCTGCCCTCGGCGCTGGTGCCTCGCAGGTCTATCTGATTGAAGAACCCATGGCCGCAGCAATTGGTGCCGGCTTGCCCGTTTCCGATGCCACTGGCTCCATGGTCGTCGATATCGGCGGTGGTACGACAGAGGTTGGCGTCATCTCGCTGGGCGGCATGGTGTATGCCAACTCCGTCCGCGTTGGCGGCGACAAGTTCGACGAAGCGATCATCTCCTACATCAGCCGCAATTACGGCATGCAGATCGGCGATAACAGCGCCGAAAACATCAAGAAAGCCATTGGCTCGGCCTTCCCTGGTGCGGAAGTACGCGAAATGGAAGTCTCCGGCATCAATCGCGCCGAAGGCATTCCGCGCAAATTCACCATTTCATCCAATGAAGTGCTGGAGGCCCTCTCCGAGCCGCTCAACCAGGTGGTCAAAGCCGTTAAAGACGCACTGGAAAAGACACCACCAGAACTGGGCGCCGACATCGCCGAGCGTGGCTTGGTCCTCACCGGCGGCGGCGCACTCCTCAATGACCTGGATCGTTTGCTGACTGAAGAAACCGGCTTACCTGTAATTGTTGCCGATGATCCGCTTACCTGCGTAGCGCGCGGCTCCGGTATTGCCTTGGAAAAAATGGACAAACTCGGCAGTATTTTTGCCAACGAATAATCCCGGTCCCAACTAGGCTATCCATGCGGGCGTCCTGCAACCGGACGCCCTTGTTCTTTATCGGTTGCGTTGGATCATTCGCCATTAGAGATTTTCAGCCTTGATGTCCGTTGCTGGTCACACCCCTCCCCCGTTTTTCAAACGAGGCCCGGCACCGCTGGCGCGCTTGGTGTTTTTCATCGTCGCGTCAGTCATCATCATCATTGCGGACGTACGCTTGCAGGCCCTGGAAAAACTCCGTCTTGGCGCGACCACAGCCATCTGGCCCTTGCAGCAACTGGCTTACGTACCGATTGCCGCCGGGCAACAAATCACCGGCTATTTCTCGCGGCTCTCCACCACGATTGCGGAAAACAACACCCTTGTCCGCCGCCGGCTACAAGACGCCAGCCTGTTGTTGCGTCAGCGCCATCTGGAAGATGAAAACAAACGTCTGCGCGCCTTGCTCAACATGCGTGAACGTCAGCCAGTGGACAGTCAAATTGCAGAAATTTTATACAGCGCCCGCGATCCATTTTCACGTCGAGTAATCATCGACAAAGGATTGCGGCATGGCATTGAGGAAGGCCAAGCGGTGGTCGACGATCTGGGCGTCATCGGCCAGGTCATCCGGGTATTCCCGCTAACCGCCGAAGTTGCTTTGCTCACTGACAACGATCAGTCGATTCCGGTCAAGATCGAGCGCAACGGTTTGCGAGCCGTGCTGGCCGGTGCCGGTGCCGGTTCCATGGAATTGAAGTTCCTTGCCGCCAATGCCGAAATTGAACCCGGCGATATCTTGGTCACCTCCGGCCTGGATGGCATTTATCTACCTGGATTACCGGTAGCCAAGATTGATAAGGTCGACCGCGATAGCTCTTACGCCTTCGCCCGCATCCTGTGCACGCCCCTAGGCGGCGTCGAGCGTAACGGCTTGGTGCTGGTGCTGAACTCGCATACCAATCAACCGCCCCGGCCGCCCGAGGCCGAGCCGGAACACCGCAGCCCAGGGGCTCGCCGCATCGTCAGGCACAAGCGTTAGGAGCCCACCATGCCAGGATCGCAACCTACCCATGCTTCCCGTCGCATTCTGCGGCCAGCTAACCCGGCCTTCATCGTCTTTACCCTGCTGCTGTCGTTTTGCCTGACGCTGATTCCCATTGGTCACTTCCCCGGCATCCCTGACTGGGTCGCCCTGAGCCTGGCGTTCTGGTGCATTCATCAACCCCTGCGCGTCGGGATGGGTGCCGGCTTTGTACTCGGCCTCTCCGTCGACGTGGCCAGTAGCGGCTTGCTCGGTCAGCATGCGTTGGCGTATGTGCTGCTCGCCTACGCGGCGAACAGCCTGTCACGACGCATCCTCTGGTTCCCATTGGCGCACCAGGCCCTGCATATTTTTCCACTCATGCTGGCGATGCAACTGGTGATGTGGCTGGTCGCCGCCATCGTCGGTCGCGAAGGCCCCGAACTGTGGTGGCTGCTCTCCTCAGTCACGTCTACGTTGCTCTGGTCGCCCGTCACTTTTGCCCTGCTGGCACCGCAATACCAGCCGGAAAGCAAAGACGTGCATCGCCCCATCTGATGGCAAGACCGAGGCACTAAGCGGCGATGGAGTTTCTCAATCCGAAGGAAGGCCTTGAGCAGTTTCGCCAGCGTCTGACCGTTGCTGGCGCCATCATCCTGCTCGCATTCGGCTTGCTGCTCTTGCGCTTTATCTGGCTGCAGGTAATCCAGTATGAGTACTACACCACCCGCGCCGAAGAAAACCGCATCACGCTGGTACCCGTCGTACCCAATCGCGGACTCATTCTTGACCGCAGTGGCAAAGTGCTGGCGCGCAATTCGGCTGGTTTTACCCTGGAAATCACGCCAGCGAAAGTCGCCAATCTGGACCTCACCATAGACCGACTGGCAGAGATCATCGACATTCAGGTAAAAGATCGCAAACGCTTCAAAAAGCTGCGCGAGGAAAACAAGAATTTTGAGTCGATTCCCATCCGCACCCGTCTAAGCGACGAAGAGGTCGCACGCTTCGTCGCACGTCGCTATCGCTTTCCCGGCGTGGAAGTCAAAGCACGCTTGTTTCGCCAATATCCAGAAGGCAGTTTTGGCTCCCATTTACTCGGCTACATTGGTCGCCTGTCAGAACGCGACGAAGAAAAAATCGCCACGGCAGAGCGCGTGGCCAACTACCGCGGGACTGAGCACTTTGGCAAAGCTGGTCTGGAACAGCGGTACGAATTCGATCTGCACGGCATCACCGGCTTTGAGCAGGTTGAAGTCAATGCCGGCGGCCATGCCGTGCGCACCCTGGCCCGCACACCACCCACCCCAGGCAATAACCTGACCCTGACGGTGGATGCAGAGCTACAAAAAATTGCCGAGCAAGCCTTTGGTAACCGGCGCGGCGCATTAGTCGCCATTGAACCAAACACCGGCGGAATCCTCGCCTTGGTCTCCATGCCGACCTACGACCCCAATTTGTTTGTTGACGGCATCGACTCCGGCAGTTGGCGGGAACTGAACGAGTCGGACCAAAAACCGCTCCTTAACCGTGCGTTGAATAGCGCCAATCCACCTGGCTCTACCTTCAAGCCCTTCATGGCGCTAGCCGCACTCACCTACGGTAAACGTACTCCCAGCCAAGCCATTGCCGATCCGGGTGGCTTCAATTTCGGCGGACACTTCTTCCGTGATGACAAAAAAGGCGGGCATGGCTCGGTCGATATGTACAAGTCGATTGCTGTGTCATGCAACACCTATTACTACATGCTCGCCAATGACATGGGGATCGACAACATCGCCCGTTTCATGGGCGAAATCGGCCTGGGAAAACGTACCGGGGTCGACATCGACGGCGAATCGGAGGGAGTGCTGCCCTCACCCGAATGGAAGAAAAAACGCTTCAAGCGCCCTGAGCAGCAAAAGTGGTATGCCGGCGAAACCATTTCCATCGGCATCGGCCAGGGTTACAACGCCTACACGCCGATTCAGCTGGCCCTGGCCACGGCGACACTCGCCAACAACGGCACCATGTACAAACCGCATCTGGTCGATTACGTTACCGATGCACGGAGCGGCCAGAAGACCTTGATCGAGCATGAACCCATCAAAAACCTCTCCTGGAAGCAGGAACACATTGACGTGATCAAAAACGCCATGGTCGGGGTCATCAAAGAAGGTACTGGCGCGCGTGCCTTTGCTGGCGCCCCCTATTCGGCGGCAGGCAAAACGGGCACAGCACAAGTGTTTTCACTCAAAGGCGCCGATGTAAAAACCGCGCACCTGGATGAAAAATTCCGCGACCATGCCTTGTTCATCGCCTTTGCGCCGGTCGAAGAACCCAAGATTGCCTTGGCCATTCTGGTCGAAAATGCTGGCTTTGGCGCGCAATCTGCCGCGCCGATTGCGCGTCAGGTGATTGACTACCACCTGCTCGGCAAGCGCCCCAATGCACCCGCCCCGGTCGATGAAAACGCTGAGGACTCGCTGCCATGATCCATCGCCTCTGGGCTCGCTTTACCGACGCCATTGATCCGTCCCTGATGACCATATCGGGCTTGCTGGCCCTTCTCGCTTTCGGTCTGATGGGCAGCGCCTCGCCGGAACGACTGGATAGCCAGCTACTGAACTTTGCCGTAGCCCTGACCGCCATGTGGGTGATGGCCAACATTCCACCGCAACGACTGATGCAACTGGCTCTGCCGATCTATCTGCTCGGCTTATTGCTGCTTGTCGCCACCGCCCTGTTCGGTGATATCTCCAAAGGCGCCAGGCGCTGGCTGGACCTCGGATTCATCCGCGTACAACCCTCCGA
>CAZFSH010000049.1:0-7583 GCA_964521935.1 uncultured Propionivibrio sp. | reverse complement strand
CTGGCCTGGACACTCCTGCATGACTACCAGCGCGACCGCATCTTGACCCTGATCGACCCGGAAAAAGACCCCTTGGGTAAAGGCTTTCACATCATTCAATCGACCATCGCCATCGGCTCCGGCGGGTTGTTTGGCAAGGGCTGGGGCAATGGCACCCAAACCCAGCTTGATTTCCTGCCAGAGCGGCACACTGACTTCATTTTTGCCGTATTTGGGGAAGAGTTTGGCTTGTTCGGCAACATCGTCTTGCTCGTGCTGTTTTTGTTGTTACTGGGCCGCAGCCTGATGATTGCCGCCAATGGGGCAACCGTCTTTGCGCGCCTGCTCGCCGGCGCCATCAGCATGATCTTTTTCACCTATGCGTTTGTAAATATGGGCATGGTGTCGGGAATTTTGCCCGTGGTCGGCGTACCCTTGCCACTGATCAGCTACGGCGGTACGGCCTTGGTTACCTTGTTTTCGGCCATCGGTATCCTGATGTCGATACAAAAAAACCGGCTGCTGGTGCAGAAATGATGTGGCGTGTAATGCTCCTGCTGACTACACCGTTGCTGCTAGGTGCCTGCGGCATACTCAGCTCGCGTGAGCCGGCGCCCGTTGCCGCCAAAACTCAGGAAGATGGCGCCGTCCCACAGCGACTGACTTTTCCCACGCCGACAAAACCAGCGGGCACGGCCAAACGGGGCGGCTACTACCTGGATGACGGCCCCGGCGACAATCCGCCAAGCGATTTGGCCAGCATTCCTGACGCCGTCCCCACCAGTGCGCCGCTGCATCGCTTTGCCAATAAGCCCTACAACGTGTTCGGCCGCGACTATGTACCCCTTGCAGCCGATCAGGCCTATCGCGCCCGCGGTATCGGTAGCTGGTATGGGCGAAAATTTCACGGTCAGAAAACCTCCTCCGGTGAACTCTACGACATGTACGGGATGACTGCCGCGCACCCAACGCTGCCCATCCCCTCGTATGTGCGCGTGAGCAATCCGGCCAATGGCAAATCGGTGGTGGTCAAGGTCAATGACCGCGGCCCCTTCCATGCCGACCGCCTGATCGACCTGTCGTACACAGCAGCCTGGAAGCTCGGCTACGTGAACAACGGCAGCACACTGGTTGAGGTCGAAAAACTGCACCCCGGCAGCCCCGCCACGACAATAGCCGAGCGAAATGACGTACCGCCGGTCGCTGCTCCCAGCAAGCCCGCCACCACCTTGGCAACCCAGCGCGACAGCACAGGCACCTACTTGCAGCTAGGTGCCTTTGGCAATCGTGACAATGCCGAATCATTCCTCGCACACATGGCACGGGAACTCGCGCGCGACAGCACGTTGCCCGCTAGCGAGGCACTGGAAAGCAAATTGGTCATCCGCACTGCCGGTCTGTGGCATCGCGTTCAACTCGGCCCGTGGGCCAACGCAGAGGCAGCGCGCGGCGCCGCCGAAAATCTGCAGCGCCTGCTGGGCAATGCACCACTAATCGTCAGCCGCTAAAGCCCACCGGGCCGCGTCCTATAATTCCTCCCTAACCTGCACTAAACCTGCCTACCCTCATGCTTTCACGTTTTCTCTTGCTGACGCTCGTTAGTCTGACCGCAGTACTTCCTGCGCACGCACAGACCCTTCCGGTTCCCGATATCACCGCCAAAGCCTGGATCGTCATGGACTACGCCAGCGGTCAAGTTCTCGCCGCCAAAGATCCGGACGTGCGCCTGGAACCCGCCTCGCTGACCAAAGTCATGACCACCTACCTGGCCGCCTCGGCCTTGCGCGACAAAACGCTCGCGCCAACACAGGTCATTACTATCTCGGAGCGCGCCTGGCGCACGATGGGTTCGCGTTCCTTCCTGCAGGTCGGCACACAAATCGACATCGATACCCTGCTCAAAGGCATGATCGTGCAGTCGGGCAATGACGCCGCCGTGGCACTGGCCGAAGCCGTCAGCGGCTCGGAAGAGGCCTTCGCGCTGAAGATGAACGACACGGCTGCCAAGCTCGGCCTCAAGGACACGCACTTTCTCAACGCCAGCGGCTTCTTTGATAACGCCGAACCCAACCACTACTCGACCGCGCGCGATCTGGCCCATCTCGCGCAGGCGCTCATGCGCGATCACCCAGAGATCCATGCCGTGCATGCGCTGAAAGAATTTACCCACGACCGTATCAAACAGCAAAACCGCAATCGCCTGCTCTGGCTCGACCCGAGCGTAGATGGTCTGAAAACCGGGCACTCCAGCAATGCTGGATACTGCCTGATCGCCACCGCCCGGCGTGGTCCGCAACGCCTCATCACCGTTGTGCTTGGCACGGATTCCGATGCGACCCGCAGCGCCGAATCACTCAAGCTGCTCAACTGGGGCTATCAGGCGTTTGATGCCCTGCGCCTGTACAGCAAAGAACAGGTAATCACGCACGTGCCCGTCTTCAAAGGCGCCTCGACCACGGTTGCTGCTGGCTTTGCTGACGACTTTGTACTGCCCTTCCCGAAAGTGCGCAGCGGCAATCCCACCGTCAATTTCACGCCAACCGCCAAGCTGATCGCCCCGATTGCCAAGGGCTCAACCGTGGGTACGCTCACCGTCCTCAGTGACGGAAAGCCCATCGGCGACTACCCCGTCGTCGCCTTGCAAGAAGTGCCTGCCGGCAACTTCTTGCGCAAAGGTATCGACGCCGTCAAGCTCTGGTTCCAGTAAGCCCATGAGTCAGAGCCTGCTCGAATTCCCCTGCGCCTTCCCACTCAAAATCATGGGTGCGACCCGCGACGACTTCGCCCAGACCATCGCCGCCATCGTCATGGAACATGCGCCGGACTTTGATCCGGCAAGCATCGAAATGCGCCCCTCCAAAGCGGGCAATTACCTGGCGCTCACCTGCACCATCCAGGCGCAATCGCAAGCGCAGTTAGACGGGCTCTATCGCGTTCTCTCCTCACATCCGATGGTGAAAGTCGTCTTGTGAGCCGGCTGCAGATTCGCCGGCTCGGGCGCGTGGACTATGCAGAAACCTTCGCCGCCATGCAGGATTTCACCCGCCAGCGCACGGCTGATACGCCGGACGAAATCTGGCTGTGCGAGCACCCGCCGGTATTCACCCAAGGGCTATCGGGCAAAGCCGAGCATGTGTTGATGGATGTGGGCATACCCGTCGTGCACATCGACCGCGGTGGCCAAGTAACCTACCATGGCCCCGGACAAGTGGTCGCCTACCTGATGCTCGATCTGCGCCGTAACGGCCTGAAAGTACGTGAATTCGTCACGCGCATTGAGCAAGCGCTCATCGACCTGCTCGCCGACTATGGCATCAGCGCCGCTCGTCGCGAAGGCGCGCCCGGCGTCTATGTGGGCGATGCCAAAATTGCGGCGCTCGGCCTGCGCATCAAGAATGGCTGCAGCTATCATGGGCTGTCGCTCAACGTTGACATGGATTTGTCGCCTTACCGTGCCATCAACCCCTGCGGTTATGCCGGCATGGCGGTTACCCAGGTTTCAGCCTTGTCTGCCGAACGTAATACCGACGCTGTGGGCGCCGCCCTCGTCGCCCATCTGGAAAGGCAATTCGCATGAGTGATTCCGCCAAAGACCGTCCTGAAAAGCAGAAGGGCGAAGCCAAAACAGCGCGCATCCCGATCAAGATTGTGCCGGTAGCCACGCCTTTGAAAAAACCGGACTGGATACGCGTCAAAGCCGGCAACTCCGCCGCCCGCTTCGGCGAAATCAAACAGATTCTGCGCGAGAATGCCCTGCATACGGTGTGCGAAGAAGCCACCTGCCCGAATATTGGCGAGTGTTTCGGCAAGGGTACCGCCACCTTCATGATCCTCGGTGATCTGTGCACGCGCCGCTGCCCGTTCTGTGATGTCGGCCACGGCAAGCCACTCCCCCCGGACGCCGCCGAACCGGAAAAACTGGCCCGTACCATCGCCGCGATGAAGCTGCGCTACGTCGTGATCACCAGCGTCGATCGCGATGATCTGAAAGATGGCGGCGCCCAGCATTTTGTTGATTGCATCCGCAAGGTGCGCGAGCTCTCGCCGCACACCACCATTGAAGTGCTGGTACCTGACTTCCGTGGCCGTCTGGACGTGGCCTTGGCGATTTTTGCCCAAGCCCCGCCAGATGTGATGAACCACAACCTCGAAACCGTGCCACGCCTCTACAAACAAGCCCGCCCCGGTGCCGACTACGCCCACTCGCTGACGCTGCTGAAGGAATTCAAGGCGCAGCATCCGGATATCCCGACCAAATCCGGCCTCATGGTCGGCATTGGTGAAACCGACGACGAAATCCGCGAAGTCATGCGCGACCTGCGCGCGCATGGCGCCACCATGCTCACCATCGGCCAATATCTGGCGCCGTCCGGCCACCACTTGCCGGTCACGCGCTACGTGCACCCCGATGTATTCGCCCAGTTCGCCCGCGACGCCGAAGCCATGGGCTTTTCGCACGCGGCCAGTGCGCCCATGGTGCGCTCCAGCTACCACGCCGACCAACAAGCAGAACACGCACTTCGCTAGCGCAGTGTTATAGACTCTGCCGCACGGGGCCCGGGGAGGAGAATAATGACAACCACCTGCCCTACCAGATCAACCAGACATTGGCGGGACGCATCATGAAAGTCGACATGCGCAGCATCTATCGGTTCACTCCCTTCGACTACGAAGGCGCGCTACCGGCAGGAGGGGATGTGTATTACGAGTGCAGCTGTGGCGGCATCGTGAATTCCGTCAGCTTCATCAAGGCCCACTGCGAGTGCGGCAACATCACCGGCGGAGCGGGTACCGTCACCGTTACCGACCCGGCCAAAGTCAAACCCCTGCGCGGCAAGCTGCGCTAAGTTTCCCACGCTGTTGTAGCAAAAGTCAGTCGCTGTGACACGGCGCTGACGCTTTTTTATTTCCGCTGTTTACCGAATTTGCCGTGCAACTGAATCCCGCCCAACGTGAAGCCGTCGCGTATCTGGATGGCCCGCTACTGGTGCTGGCCGGCGCCGGCTCGGGCAAAACCGGTGTCATCACACAAAAAATCGGCGCCCTGATTCGCGAGTCCGGGATTGCGCCGCATCGGATTGTCGCCATCACCTTCACCAACAAATCGGCCAAGGAGATGCGCGAGCGGCTCAGTCGCCTGCTGGGCAAAACAGCAGATGGCCTGATCATCAGTACCTTTCACTCTCTCGGTGTACGCATCTTGCGGCAAGAGGGCCGCGCACTCGGACTCAAAGCGGGCTTTTCCATTTTCGATGCCGGCGACGCCATGGCGCTGTGCCAGGAACGCGCCGGCAGTGTCGACAAGGCGCGGCTGCGCCAGCTGCAAAGCAAAATTTCGCTGTGGAAAAATGCGATGCTCGAACCCGAGCAAGCCCTGGCGCTCGCCAGCGACGATACCGATCACGCGGCCGCCGCACTCTACGTGGAATACCAGCGCAGTCTCGCCGCCTATCAGGCCGTCGATTTTGACGATTTGATCCGCCTGCCGGTCAAGCTCTTTGAAACGCATGACGACGTCGCCCAACGCTGGCGTGGCCGCATCTGGCATTTGCTGGTCGACGAATATCAAGACACCAACAAGTGTCAGTACCGACTCATGCAATTGCTCACGCAGGGGCGCGAATCGCTCACGGCCGTCGGCGATGACGATCAGTCAATCTACGCATGGCGTGGCGCCAGCACCGACAATTTGCACGCGCTGAAAATCGACTATCCGCGCCTGAAGGTGATCAAGCTGGAGCAAAACTACCGCTCCACGGGCAACATTCTGACCGCGGCCAACGCCTTGATTGCGCACAACCCCAAAACCTTTGAAAAGCGCTTGTGGTCCGAGCACGGCAACGGCGCGCCGATCCGCGTGCACACCTGCCGCACCGACGAAGACGAAGCCAGCTGGGTGGCCGCACAATTGTCGGCGCACCGCTTTTCACACCGGACCAAGTGGTCGGATTACGCCATTCTCTATCGCAGCAACCATCAAGCGCGCCTGATCGAGCAGCAACTGCGCGCGCAAAAAATTCCCTACCTCATTACCGGCGGTCAGTCGTTTTTTGAACGCACGGAAATTAAAGACGTCCTCGCTTACCTGCGTCTGCTCGCCAACGAAAATGACGACCCGGCATTTATCCGCGCCGTCACCACGCCCAAGCGCGGTATCGGCAGCACCACGCTCGAAGCGCTTGGCCGCGCCGCCGGTCAGCGGCACAAAGGCCTGTTTGAAACCATCTTCATTCCCGAACTGGATGGCGAACTCACGCTTAAACAGCATCAGGCCTTGCGCCAGTTCGCCGACTTCATCCGGCGCTATGCCTGGCGCGCGGAAAAAGAACCTGCCGGTCAGGTGATCAATGAACTGCTGCTGGCTATCGGCTACGAGTCCTCATTGTTTGCCAGCCTGGAAGTCCGTGAAGCCGAAACCCGCTGGAGCAATGTGCTCGACTTCACCGGCTGGATCGCCAAAAAGGGCGAAGAAGAGGGGAAAAGTCTTCTCGAACTGGCCCAGTCCATCGCCTTATTGTCAATGCTGGATAACAACGACGAAGGCGCCGATGCCGTGCAGCTGGCCACCTTGCACGCCTCAAAAGGTTTGGAGTTTCGTCACGTGTTTCTGGTCGGAGTCGAAGAAGGCCTGCTCCCCCATCGGGACTCGATGGAATCCCCGCGCCTCGAAGAAGAGCGCCGCCTGATGTATGTTGGCATTACCCGCGCGCAGGCCAGCCTGACGGTCAGCTGGTGCGAAAAACGCAAGCAGGGGCGGGAATGGATGCCGCGTGAAGCGTCGCGCTTCATCACCGAAATGGGCGCTGAAGTCAAATCCGGCGCCGAGCAGCGTAATGCCGTACCCGACGCCGCTGACGCGCGTAACCGGGCACGCGAACTCCTCGCCCGCTTCAATAGCGCACCGAAAAAATCGTGAAGTGGCCGACGTAAACGCACAAAGGGGAGCATGGCTCCCCTTTGTGCGTTTACTACATCAACCGCTTACTTCGGTGCAGCGAAACTCGCCCCCGACTTGTTCGCCATGTAAGCAATCGCACGCGCCAACTCGACCTCGCTGGCATCCGAACCACCTTTGGGCGGCATCGCGTTCTTGCCGGCAGTCGCCGACTTCACCAGACCATCCAGACCAAGCTTGATGCGCGGCGCCCAGGCAGCGTTATCGCCGACTTTGGGAGCACCTGCCGCACCCGTCGCATGACAGGCCATGCAGGCCGCGTTGTAGAGTTCTTCGCCACTACGCGACTTGGCGCCACCAGCCGGCGCGCCGACCAATTTAACCTTAGCGACCGGCACAATGCGCAAGTTGGTCGCTTCGTCATCGGCGGCAGAAGCCACCGAGGCAGCGCCGGACAAAACCAGAAGGCTGCCGATGAGGCTGAAAGACAGTACGTGTTGTTTGATTGATGCAGTCATGGCCAATCCTTTTCCGCGAGGGCACTAAAAAGTCTGGGCGATTATAGCCAATAGTGTCTGACGCACCTGTAAAATCCGGTCTCTTCCTGCCTGGCAGCTTCGTTCGCCAGTGACGCGCTCGTAGCTCAATGGATAGAGTACTGGCCTCCGAAGCCAGGGGTTGTGGGTTCGATCCCCGCCGAGCGCACCAA
>CAZFSH010000048.1:0-12889 GCA_964521935.1 uncultured Propionivibrio sp. | reverse complement strand
GCCTACGCCTACACGCCCGAACGCAGCGCCTTCGTCGTACAGCGGCTCATCGATGCCGGGGCGATACCCGTTGGCAAGACCAATCTCGACCAGTTCGCCACCGGCTTGAACGGCACGCGCTCGCCCTACGGCGCCTGCAAGAATGCCTTCAATCCCGACTACATCTCGGGCGGCTCCAGCGCCGGCTCAGCCGTGGCCGTGGCCAAGGCTTATGTCAGTTTCTCGCTCGGCACCGATACCGCCGGTTCCGGCCGTGTGCCCGCTGCGTTCAATAATCTGGTCGGGCACAAGCCCAGTTGCGGCTGGCTATCCACCACCGGCGTGGTGCCGGCGTGTCGCTCGCTCGATGCCGTGTCGATCTTCGCCCTCAACGCCACCGATGCCGAGGCGGTGCTGAGCGTGGCCGCCGCGTTCGACCCCGCCGATCCGTACGCACGACCCGTTGAAGGCCACGGCTTCGACTTTGGTCGGGCCGCCCACTTTCGCTTTGGTGTGCCGCGCGCCGGCGATCTGGAATTTTTTGGCGATAGCGAGTCGGCTGCCCTATTCGCCAGCTCGGTCGAGCGCATGAAAGCGCTTGGCGGCGAAGCCGTTGAGATCGACCTATCGCTCTTTCTCGCCACGGCCAAGTTGCTCTACGAGGGACCGTGGGTGGCCGAACGCTACCAGGCCATCCGCGACTTCTTCGATGCGCACGAAGATGCGTTGTTCCCGGTCACGCGCGAGATCACGGCCAGTGGCAAGCGCTTTTCCGCGGCTGACACCTTTGCCTACCTCTACAAACTGAAAGCGGCGAAGCGGCAGTGCGATGCGGTGTGGCAACAGGTCGATTGCATCATCACCCCCACCGCGCCTAGCATTTACCGTATCGCCGATTTGCAAGCGGACCCGATCAAGCTCAACTCCAATCTCGGCTACTACACCAACTTCATGAACCTGCTGGACTACGCCGCCACGGCGGTACCCGCGGGATTTCGTAAAGACGGATTGCCGCTGGGCGTCACCGTTTTTGCGCCGGCACATCAGGATGCGCCGCTGCTGCATCTGGCGCAGCGCATGCAGGAACAAGCTCAAGGCGCCGTGTCACCGGGACTGAGTTTTGCCGCCCTACCCACGGGGCAAGTGCGCGTGGCGGTCTGTGGTGCGCACCTGTCGGGTCTGCCACTCAACAGCCAACTCACGTCACGCGGCGCGCGTCTGATATGCGCTACCCAGTCATCCCCCGACTACCGCTTGTACGCGCTGCCCGGCGGCCCACCCTTCCGTCCGGGCATGGTGCGCGTGGCGAGCGGCGGCGTCGCCATCGAGGTTGAAGTCTGGGAGCTCCCGGCGACGCAGTTCGGCAGCTTTGTCGCCGGCATTCCGGCACCGCTAGGCATCGGCACAATACGTCTAGCCGATGGCAGCAGCGTGCAGGGATTTTCGTGCGAATCGGTCGCGGTGGCTGAGGCGCGCGATATCAGTGAATTCGGGGGCTGGCGGGCCTATCTCGCGTCTTAACGATGGATTAAGCTTCGCCGAGCGAAAGTGAGCACGTTGTATTCCAAGATGCCAACTCACCCCCTCTAGCGGAGAAAAATCTTACATTCGACATAGCGCCTTGGCGCTCGGTATTGTCATGATCAGTGGCGCCGTGCTGGCCGCCGGCGCCTTGGGGCCAGCGCGGGAAGGCGAGGAAGGCGGTTACGAGCATATGTCATCGGGCGGCATGGGCGAGGTACAGACCAACCTCTCCCACCTACCGGAAGTCGACACCCTGGCCATTGCCACCTACTTAGCGACGCTGAAGTAGCGCCACAGAAGAGCCGTGCGCGGCACGTGGTGAACACCAGAGCGGCAACGTGGTTTTAATGGGTGTAAGGGAGTGAGTGGTAGTGGTGGTGGTTTCGCGAACAGATCATGAAACCACCACGAGAACTACTGGTGCCCCGGGCCCGACTCGAACGGGCACACCTTGCGGCGGTGGATTTTGAATCCACTGCGTCTACCGATTCCGCCACCGGGGCAAACTGAGCGGCGCATTATGCGCGAATTGCCAGCCGGCTTCAAGCCGGACCGTCGATATTTCTCTGCGCCGTCTCACAGCGACTGACTTTTACTGATCTCTTCCTATAATCTGCCCCGTTGCTGCACTGCGTCACGTTGCAGCCTTGCCTGGATGCCCCACATGAGTTCACCACACGCAACCGAATCACGTACAACCAGCATTGCCATTGCCGCGATGGGCGTGGTTTTCGGTGACATCGGAACCAGCCCGCTGTACACCATGAAAGAAGTCTTCAACGGGCCTCATGCGGTGAGCATTACGCCAGGCAATGTGCTGGGAATTCTCTCGCTGGTGTTCTGGGCCCTGACCATTACTGTATCGCTGAAATACGTCATGTTCATCACGCGCGCGGACAACCGTGGTGAAGGCGGCATCATGGCGCTCACCGCGCTGGCTCAGCGCACGTCGCGTTTATCGCCCACCACGATGTGGGTATTAACCATGCTTGGCGTATTCGGCGCCGCGCTGTTTTATGGCGATGCCGTCATCACCCCAGCAATGTCGGTGCTGTCAGCGGTCGAAGGTCTGGAAATCGCAACGCCTGAATTCAAGCACTACGTGGTCCCCATCTCGGTAGGCATTCTCGCCGGACTGTTTCTTTTTCAGCGCAAGGGTACCGCCAGCGTTGGCGCGCTATTTGGTCCCATCATGATGTTCTGGTTTGGCACGCTGGGCGCGTTGGGACTATTGCAAGTGATTGAGCATCCGGAAGTGCTTGCCGCCATCAATCCGGCGTATGCCATCGATTTCTTTGCCACGAACCGTCTGCATGGCTTTCTCGCGCTGGGCGCCGTCGTGCTGGCCATTACGGGTGGTGAAGCGCTCTATGCCGACATGGGCCATTTTGGCCGCAAGCCCATTGCCGTAGCCTGGGTGGTATATGTTTTCCCCCTGCTGTATCTGAACTACCTCGGGCAAGGCGCTCTGCTTCTGGTAGATCCGGCAGCCGTGAATAGTCCATTCTTCCAGTTGGTGCCTGATGGCTTGCTCTACCCGATGGTCGCACTGGCCACTGCCGCGACGGTAATCGCTTCGCAAGCGGTTATCTCCGGCGCCTTCTCGCTCACTGCCCAGGCGATGCAGCTGGGCTACTGCCCACGCATTCAGGTGCGATTTACCTCGGCACGTGAAAAAGGCCAGATATACATCCCCAACATCAACTGGCTGCTGCTTGCCGCCGTACTTTTTCTAGTACTTGAATTTCGCAGTTCATCGCGCCTGGCATCGGCCTATGGCATTGCTGTGACGCTGACCATGATGATCGACACGATCCTCGCCTTCGTGGTGGTGCGCGCGTTGTGGAACTGGGGCTGGACCAAAGCACTGGCGTTTTTACTAGTCTTCATCACCGTCGACATCGCTTTTTTCTCAGCCAACATCGTCAAAATTCTCGACGGCGGCTGGTTCCCGCTGTTACTCGGCGTTGCCGTATTCAGTTTGCTCAGCACCTGGAAACGCGGCCGAGCGCTACTCTACGAGCGACTAAAGCAGGACTCCATGCCACTCGATGCCTTCCTCGACAGCCTCTCGCACGGTGGCCCCTTGCGCGTAGAAGGCACCGGCATTTTCATGACCCCGACCGGCGATAGCGTACCGCGCGCCCTGTTGCACAATCTCTATCACAACAAGGTGCTGCACGAGCGGGTAATTCTGATGGTGGTGCACTTTGAAGACGTCCCCTACGTGCCCGACATTGACCGCTGCGCGATTGACCCACTCAATGCCGGTTTCTGGCGCGTGACCGTGCGCTATGGATTCAAGGACGACCCGGATATCCCTGCCGTCATGGAGCGGTGTAGCGAGCTGGGTATGGAGTTCGACATGATGCAAACCAGCTTCTTCCTTGGCCGCGAAACCATCGTCCCCTCACGCCAGATCGCCGGTATGGCCTACTGGCGCGAAGTGCTGTTCATGTGGATGTTCCGCAACGCCGACACCGCCACCGCCTACTTCAAAATTCCGACCAATCGTGTGGTGGAACTGGGCACGCAGATCGAGATGTAACCCGAGGTGCAGCACGAGACTTAGGGCGTATTTTCAATGAGACGGCGAAAGGCCTAATGAAAATACGCCCTAGCGTGAGCAACCTACACCAGAGAAGCTGCCAGCCTTAATTGCGCATCCATTGCAGGGAAGTTTTCGTCTTTCTTGGCTTTCCATGCAGACTCAATCGCCAACAGCCCTTTTTGGCGCTCCACATAGGCGGCGAATTGCGCGCCACTTTTACTCAGTGTACCGAGCAACTCAACGAAGTTCTGCGTGGCCTCAGTGTTACCAAAGCGTGCATGAACCAATGACACGTTCAACAATACCTCGGCGTAATCAGTGCCACCATTTTTTACGCCCAACGCCTTCAATCCGACCAGTGCGTTAGTCAAACTTTGTTCGCCATATGCACCGCTAAAAATGGCAACCTTCCTTAAAGCTCTAGCCTCATCAACCAATGATGGCGATTTTCGCGCTTCGGACAAGGCTAAATCAATATTCTTCTTGGCCGCATCGGCATCGCCCATCAGGCGCTGTAACTGCGAATTCAAACTGTACGAGGCGGCAGCCACTACTCCTGGTGCGGCCTTTCCGAGCTTTTCGAGTTCAAGCGAGAGCGTCTGGGCTTTTTTTTGCATTCCTTTAGCCACCGCATGGCGCGCTTGATTAAATATTGCCTCAGCACGACTGGTCAATAACTCCTGCTCGACAAGCATGCGGCGGGCTTTATCTGCCTTGCTTTTTGCCACCGGCACGAAAGCAGCATAGGCCTGTTGTGCCAACTGAAAAAACGCCTCGGCTGCTTGCGCGCCGCTGTCTGGCCGTCGCGACAAAATAGCGCCAATGGTGGCATAAGCCGCAGCGCGCTCAGCCACGTCAGGAATATCCCCGGCCTCTTTGGCCAGCGCATCTAGCTGCGCAGCGAAACTGCCACCACCATCCACGGCGAGATCCCACGCCTCGACCTTCAAATGCAGAACTCGCTGAGCCATTGCCGCCCCTAAGTCCGTCGTATTTTTTTCATCCCCGTAGAGTTTCGCCACAACCTCGCGTGCACGCTCCACCTGCCCCATCTCGGCCAAGGCTTGGGCTAATTCAATTGAGACCATCCGCCGTGCCTGAGCATCCTGAATGCGGGCAGGTTTAGGGCTAGCATCACCACCGCCCCCCTCACCAGCACTTGTGTCACCGCCCCCGGCTGCAGGGGGCAAAAAGTCGTTCTGATCCAAACCGGCCAAGGTCGCTCCGCCCCCTCCGCCCCCGCCCTCAGCTTGAGCCTCTGCCATGATTTCTGAGAGCGATCTGCCGCCACCATTCTTCTGCATGGCAGCGCCCATTTTTGCGGAACCCTTGAGAAAATTCTCGACCAATTTAACAGCCGGCGGGGGACTATCGGCCTCAACCTGAGCCAACTCTGCAGCCGCTGATTTTTGCGTACTTTCCCCGGAAACACGGCCGCCCAAAAATGCGCCAACCACGGCCAAAACCCCTAAGGCTGGTACGCCATACTTCGTGACTACCGTAGATTTTTTTTGTTGTTGGTCAAGCCCAAGTTCTTTTTCGATTTCGGCACGAATTTCATCGCGAATACGCTTTTCCAATTCGGCTTGCGCTGTACGTTCATTATCGCGTTGCTGTCCTTCAAGGATGGCTGACAACCGTAAGCGCTCTTGTTTCATCAAGCGCTTGCGTGTCAGAAACTCGGCGGTCAGCTTGTCAATAAAAACACCACACAATGGACACTGCCTATCTTCCGTTGGCAGCATGAACTCATCGCATGCCGGACATTCAATTTTTTTATCCTGAGGAACGTCGACGGTTTTTTTAATCGATAGAGAATGTTTTAGCTCAACACGAAAACCGACGGCACTAAACTTTTCCGCGACGGCATCTGCCTCATCACGAAGAATCGACGCTTTCACTTTAACCACCCGATGCTTCGCCAAAGAATCCAGCAAGGCATCGACATTCTCCGGCGTCGTGCCAAGGCCGGCAACCGCCTTTTGCCGAAGAATGGATTTCTCAATATTCATCGGCATGGACACAATCACATCAAACTGGAATGCGTCGGCACCTGCTGACGATACTTCAGGATTATTAGTAGTCATAGCGCAACAAAATATGTAAGGGCATCGATAAACAGGAATGCTGAAAATAATCGGCTAAGCCTAGCCATCTTAGTGGGCAAACTGCAGTTTCGCCAAATGCGCATAGAGTCCGCCGGCCGCCACGAGTTCGGCATGCTTGCCCACCTCGACGATACGGCCCTGCTCCATGACCACAATCCGATCCGCTTGCTGCACGGTGGCTAGCCGGTGTGCGATGACCAGGGTGGTACGGCCTTCGGTCAGGTGATCCAGCGCTGCCTGGACAACGCGTTCGCTCTCCGCATCCAGGGCTGACGTCGCCTCATCGAGCAGCAAAATCGGCCGATCCGCCAGGATGGCACGCGCAATGGCGATGCGCTGGCGCTGTCCGCCCGACAGACGCACACCACGCTCGCCTAAATCCGTGTCATAAGCCTGCGGCAGGCGTTCAATAAACTCATCCGCATAGGCGGCGCGGCACGCTTGCTTCACCTGCTCAAGGCTCGCGTCGGGGCACGCATAACGCACGTTTTCCAGAACGCTCATGGCGAAAATAACCGCTTCTTGCGGAACCAGGGCGAGGCGTGCGCGAATCGCTGCGGGATCGGCATCTGTCAAGGCAACGTCATCAATGCACACGCGGCCGGCATCCGGATCATAAAAACGCAGCAGCATTTGGAACACCGTCGTTTTTCCAGCCCCCGATGGCCCCACCAAGGCCACCCGTTCACCGGGTGCTACCTCCAGGCTGAAATGCTCAAGCGCCGGCGCATCGGGACGCGTCGGGTAGTGAAACGACACGTCATCAAAACGCACGCTACCGCGCGCCGGTTCGGGCAGAAAAGTCAGTCGCTGTGGCACGGCGATAGCGGGTTGCGTGGCCAGCAACTCGACCAAACGGTCGGTCGCACCGCGCGCGCGTTGCAGGTCGCCCCACACCTCGGACAAGGCGCCCACACTACCCGCCACCATCGCGGCATAAAAAACAAATGCCGAGAGTTCGCCCGCCGACAAACGCCCCGCCAGAACGTCATGGCCACCTACCCAAAGGATGAAGGCCACGGCGCCAAACACCAACACCATGACCGCGACAATCAGCAGGGAACGGCTGACAATGCGCCGCCGTGCCACGGCAAAACCACGCTCAACACGTTCCGCAAAATCATGACGATCAACGCCTTCGTGACCATACGCCTGCACGATGCGAATTTCGTGAATCGTCTCATCGATGCGATTCCCCAGATCAGCGACACGATCCTGGCTCTCCCTCGCCAATGCGCGCACACGCCGACCAAAGAGCACAATAGGAACCACCACCAGCGGCACGCCGGTAATCACCATCAGCGTCAACTTCAAGCTGGTGGTGAACAGCATGCCCAGGCCGCCGGCGGAAAGCAGCGCATTGCGCAGCGCAATCGAGACGCTGGAGCCGATCACCTGCTCCAGTTGCGCGGTATCGGAGGTGAGGCGTGAAATTACATCGCCCGTGCGCCCGGCCTCAAACCATGAGGGCGGCAGGCTAAGCAGATGGTCAAAGACCTTGCGGCGCAAGTCGGCCGTCACCCGCTCGCCCAGCCACGAGACGTTGTAAAAGCGCAGCCACGTGGCCAAGGCAAGTATCGCGATCACACCAAACATCGCCAGCAGCGTCTGGTCCAGCCACGCGGCGTCGCCGGCGGCAAAACCCTTGTCGATCACGGCGCGCAAGGCTTGGCCAACGCCGAGCATGGCTGTCGCGGCCATCACCAACGCCAAGGCCGCTACCCCGATACGGCGCCGGTGCGGACGCAGCAGGTCGCGCAGAACGTCGCGGGAACGCAGGGATGTGGTGGGTAAGGAAGTTGGTATAGACGGAGTTGCGTGAGTCATAGTCAGCGGGCGGTCTTCACGGTACGATGTACAATGGCAGCAGTTTCGCAGCGCCTCTGCCGGTTGGTGCTGCGCGAATAGGCAATTTGGTACCGAAGTATTCTGCCACGCGCCTTCCCTTCCCCCTGTATTTCGCTGCCTGAACCGGTTCTGCTGCCTCGCTTGAGTCAGTAGCGGGCCCGTTCTGGAGACGAATTGAATACCACCCCCATTGACACTGCCGCCACCGCGGACACCCCCCTCAGCGCCGTCCCACAGGAGCTGACTTTTGATGAGCTGAACCTGCTGCCGGAAATTCTCCGTGCAGTAAAAGAAGCCGGTTACACCAAACCCACGCCGATTCAGGCACAGGCCATCCCCATCGTGCTTGCGGGCAAAGACATCATGGGCGGCGCCCAGACAGGCACCGGCAAAACCGCCGGCTTCACCCTGCCGCTGCTGCAACGCCTGGCGCGCCATGCCAGCACCTCTCCCTCACCCGCCCGCCACCCCGTGCGCGCCCTCATCCTCGCGCCCACACGTGAGCTGGCGATGCAGGTGCATGAGAGCGTGGTCACGTACAGCAAATATGTGCCGCTGCGCTCGGTGTGCATCTATGGCGGCGTTGATATCAAGCCGCAAATCGCCGAACTGCGCGAAGGCCGCGAGATTGTCGTCGCCACGCCCGGCCGTTTACTCGACCACGTCCAGCAGAAAAGCGTGTCGTTTGCCTCGGTCGAAATGCTTGTGCTCGACGAAGCCGACCGCATGCTCGACATGGGCTTCATCCCCGACATCAAGCGCATTCTGGCCATGCTGCCGGAGAATCGTCAAAGCCTGCTGTTCTCGGCGACGTTCTCCAACGAGATCAAAAAGCTTGCCGACACCATGCTCAAAGCGCCGCAACTCATTGAAGTGGCGCGCCGCAATGCGGTCAATGACACCATCACCCACCGCGTATATCCGGTTGCTTCTGACCTCAAGCGCAGCCTGCTGGTGCACCTGCTCACGCACCAGAATGAACTGCAACAAGTGCTGGTCTTTGTCGGCACCAAGTTCGGCGCGAGTCGGCTGGCCGTTTATCTGGAAAAGCAGGGCATTGCCGCCGATGCGATTCACGGCGACAAGAGCCAGCAACAACGCACCGAAGCGCTGGAAAACTTCAAGTCGGGCAAGGCCCGTGTATTGGTCGCCACTGACGTTGCCGCGCGCGGTCTCGACATCGACGACCTGCCGCACGTCATCAATTACGAGCTACCCAGCGTCGCCGAAGATTACGTTCACCGCATTGGCCGCACTGGCCGCGCCGGCAAAAAGGGCGATGCCACCTCACTCGTGGCACCAGAAGAATCGCCGCGCTTGGCGGAGATTGAAAAACTGATCAAACGCCCGATCGAGCGCGTCGAAATCACCGGCTTTGCCAATGTCAGCGAACGCAGCCAAGAAAGCAGCAATCGCGGCCATCGCCGCGACCACGAAGAGCGCAAGCATGAGCGGGAAAAAGCCCGCGAGCCGGGGCGTGAGCGTGGTGGTGAGCGTGGTGGTGAGCGTGGTGGTGAACGTGGTGGTGAACGTGGAGGGGAGCGTCGCGACAAGCGCCCTTCGTCCTTGCGTGAAGAGCACTCGAAACACCGCGATCGACCGCACCTGCCCGCGCCCATGGCACATTTACCCAAGCTGGACTTTGACCCGAACAAGCCTTACGAAAACAAGGTGAGCAATGGCGCCGCCACCGCCTCGGGCAAGCCGGATCTGAAACGCCCACTGCGCCCGGTAGCCGCCCTGCTTGGCGGACTAGGTAAGAAAAGCTAGATTTCGAGGTTGTCGATCAGCCGCGTAGCGCCCAGCTTCGCGGCGGCCACCACGACCAGCGGATCAGTCATCGACGTTGCCGGCTGCAAGTCGGCACGACGGCGTACACACACGTAATCAGGCACCCAGCCGTTGTCGTTCAGCTCCTGCATCACAGCAGCTTCCAGTGTGGCAAAGTCACGCTTACCGGCGCGCACGTGTTCTGCCAACACCGACAACAAGCGATGCAGGCGCGGCGCTTCCGCGCGCTCAGCGGCGTTCAGATAGCCATTACGTGAAGACAGCGCCAAGCCATCGTCCGCGCGCACGGTTTCGCCGGGAATCACCTCAATCGGCAGATTGAATTCACGCACCAGATCCGTCAGCACCAGCATTTGCTGGTAATCCTTCTTGCCGAAGAGCGCCGCATCGGGCTGCACAATCTGGAAGAGTTTCATCACCACCGTCGCGACGCCGCGAAAATGTCCGGGGCGGAACTCACCCTCAAGTATGGTGGCGAGTGCATCCGGTACTTCCACGTGATAGCGCTGCGGCACTGGATACATGACATCTTCCGACGGCGCAAACAAATACTCGACGCCAGCGGCCTCCAGGCGGGCAATATCGGCGGCCATGGTGCGTGGATATTTCTCGAAATCTTCGCCGGGACGAAATTGCAGACGATTCACAAAAATCGTCGCCACCACCGCATCACCGTGCGCACGGGCGTCTTGGACCAGACGAATGTGGCCGTCGTGCAGATTGCCCATAGTAGGCACCAGCACCACGCGATTGATCGGTTTCAGCGCAGCGCGCAGGGGCGCCACTTCATGGAAAATTTTCATCGCTCGGGAATCTAGTAAAAATCAGTAGCAGTGCTCGGGCGCCGGGAAGCTGCCATCCTTGACAGCGGCCACGTACGCCGTTACCGCACCTTCGATGCTTTGGGCTTCAGCCATGAAGTCTTTGACGAAGCGTCCTTTTTTGCCGGGATAAATACCCAGCATATCGTGCAGTACCAGCACCTGACCATCGGTTTCCTTACCGGCACCAATGCCGATGGTGGCACAAACGGTGAGCTCTCGGGAAATTTCGCCAGCCAGATCGGCGGGCACCATTTCAAGAACCATCAAGGCGGCTCCAGCATGCTCCAACGCTAACGCATCGGCACGCATACGCTGCGCCCCGGCTTCGCCACGCCCTTGCACACGGTAGCCGCCCAGCGCGTGGACTGATTGCGGGGTCAGCCCAATATGGGCGCACACCGGAATGCCGCGCTCGACCAGAAAATGCACGGTCTCGGCCATGACTTCGCCGCCTTCCAGCTTAACCATCTCGGCGCCCGCCGCCATCAGGCGTACGGCATTTTTCATGGCCTGCTCTTTTGACTCGTAATAGCTGCCGAACGACATGTCGGCCACGACCATCGGGCGCAAAGGCAAGGCGGCAACGCACTCGGTGTGATACACCATGTGATCGATGCTCACTGGCAAGGTCGAGGTTTTTCCCTGAATGACGTTGCCAAGGGAGTCGCCCACCAGAATGACGTCAACGCCACAGCGGTCTTCGAGCGCGGCAAAACTGGCGTCATAGCCAGTGAGCATGGCGATTTTTTCGCCCTCACGCTTCATGCGCGCAAGTTCGGGCAACGTGATCGGCTTGTTGCTGGCAAGGTATGTCATCGGTCAGGCGCTACGAAAGATGAAATAAACGGCGCCAAGGATACACAAGGCAGCCCATAAATAGTCGAGTTTGACGGGTTGCTGCATGTAGAACATGGCGAACGGAACGAACACGGAGAGCGTGATGACTTCCTGCAGAATTTTGAGCTGCGCGAGATTCAACTCGGCATGACCAATGCGATTCGCTGGCACTTGCAGCAGATATTCAAAGAGGGCAATACCCCACGACACCAAGGCAGCAATCCACCAAGGGCGATCGCTGAGATTTTTCAGGTGGGCATACCAGGCAAAGGTCATGAACACATTGCTCGCTGCCAACAAGAGGCCGGTTTGCCAGATCACCGGGATGCCAGAAAAGCTCACTCAAGTCAGCCGTACGCTTAAGCGCTCAATCTGCTGACTTGCGCACAGCCGCAGCAGCTCGCTAACACGCCCATGACCGACGATGTGCAGCTCGGGCGCAATGTCAGCCAAAGGCGCGAGCACAAAAGCACGCTCATGCAAGCGCGGATGCGGCAATGTACAGGCGGGGTCGTCCGTAACCTCGTCCCCCAAAAGCAAGAGATCAAGGTCCAGAGTGCGAGGGGCATTTTTCACGCTGCGTACGCGCCCAAATTTGGCTTCGATTGCCAGCAGGTGATTGAGAAAAGTCAGCCGCTGTGGGACGGCGCTTTTTTCCTCCACCACACGCAAGGCCACCACGGCGTTGATGAAATCGGGCTGATGCGGCAAGCCCACCGGTGCCGTTCGATAGAGTGAGGACACGGCGGTTACCTGCACACCAGGCAAGCGCCTGAGTTCCTCAATCGCCAGAGTGACGACGGCTACCGGATCGCCCAGATTGGCGCCCAGGGCCACAAAACCGGGAATACTCACTGATCCTCGGCGGCCGAGGCGTCACGGGCAAGTGCCGGCATCGCCGTCTCTGATGCATCGGGCACATCAGGCATATCGGCTGCACCGGATGAATGCGCCTCGCTACTGCGGGCCTTCACCCGTCGGCGACGACGCTTTTTTTGCACCGATTCGGGCATCAGCATGGCTTCACGGCCGGAGCCGTCGGCCTCTTGAAATGCCTCCCACCATTGCGCGATAGCGGTATCGACTTCGCCACTTTGCGCACGCAACACGAGAAAGTCATAGCCGGCGCGGAAACGCGGCAGTTCCAGTAATCGGTAGGGCGATTTGCCCGCACGCTTGTCGAACCGTGGCTGCAAGGACCAGATGTCTTTGATGTCACCAGCAATACGGCGCGTAATCGCCAGCTTTTCGGCCTGAATGTCGAGCACTTCGTCCATGGCTTCATACAGCGCCGGAATCGGCACTTCACCCCGCGCCTTGCGGGTTTCCCAGTTGGCCAAGACTTCATGCCAGAGCAAGGTGGCAAAGAGATAGCCGGGCGACACCGACTTGCCGGCGCGCACGCGTTCATCCGTACTGGTGAGCGA
>CAZFSH010000047.1:0-12986 GCA_964521935.1 uncultured Propionivibrio sp. | reverse complement strand
CTAATTGAGAACACGCCCTAAATAATTTCCAGATCGGCGCGCAAGGCGCCAGCAGATTTCATAGCCTGCAATATCGCGACCAAATCCATAGGGGTTGCACCGATCGAATTCAGCGCTTTCACCACATCCGCCAAGCTCGGGCTGGCCTTGACATTGAGCAAGCCACCGCCCTCCTGCTTGATATCGACACCGCCGCCCTCGCCACCGACCGACACCGACAAATTGCCGTGGGCGATAGCAAAATTCTCCAGTGCCACGCTACGATTCATCACCACCGAGCCGGTACGGCTATTCACAATCACCTTGGCCGCGGCAATAGCCGGCGTCACATCCAGCGCCTCAATCTTGCCGAGAAAGGCAATCCGTTGCTCCGGCGGCAGCTTGACGCGAATCTGCCGGCTATCAGCCGCTTCGGCTGAGCCTGGCGACATTTTGTTTATGGCATCGGCAACGCGCTGCGCCGTAGCAAAATCAGCACGCTCGAGATCCAACACGGCATACTCGCCTTGACCAACACTAGTGGCCACTTCCCGTTCCACTGTTGCACCGTTGGGAATACGCCCGACCGACAGGTGATTGACCGTAACCTTGGCGCCACCACCGCCACTCGCGCCCGCACCGGCGATGCCCAGGTTGCCTTGCGCCACAGCATAAACCTGCCCATCCGCGCCTTTTAATGGCGTCATGATCAAGGTGCCACCCTTCAAACTTTTGGCATTACCGATCGACGATACGGTCACGTCGATGGTCTGGCCTTGGCGCGAAAACGCCGGCAAACTCGCGGTCACCATCACGGCGGCCACATTTTTCAGCTGCAAGGATTGGCCGGGCGGCAAATTTACGCCCATGGCGGAAAGCATATTGATCATGCTCTGGACAGTAAATGGCGTTTGTGTGGTCTGGTCACCGGTACCATCGAGTCCGACCACGACGCCATAGCCAACCAGCTGATTTTCACGCACTCCGCCAATGCTGGCCAGATCCTTGATGCGCTCGGCGCGGGCAAAGTCCGCGACCATCAGCAGTGACAGTATCCAGAGAAAGACGAGAAAACCTTTTTCAATGCGTCCCATGATCGGCCTCGCCTTAGAAAGGCATGAAAGTTAAGAAAAAGCGCCCCAGCCAGCCCATGACTTGGGCCGAATCGATGAAGCCATTGGCTTTGTATTCAATGCGTGCGTCCGCGATTTGCGTGGACTGCACGGTGTTGGCGCCAGTGATGGTGTTGGGGTTAACCACGCCGGAGAAGCGCACAAACTCTTCGCCCTCTTTCAGCCCGATCTGCTTTTCCCCGGAGACCAGCAAATTACCGTTCGGGTAGACCTCGATCACGGTTACCGTGATGGTGCCGTTGAAGTTATTCGATGAACTGTTCTCGCCCTTGCCACCAAACTTGTTGCTATCCGAGGCACTGAGCGTCATGCCCTGCGCACCCTTGAATGGCAGACCGGCAATAGTGGGAATCGTCGCATCCACGGTTTGCGTGCGCTCGGCCTTGGTATCTGATTTCTTCGATGCCTGAACCGTTTCGGCGATATTGATCGTGAGCACATCGCCGACAAAGCGGGCACGTCGGTCTTCAAACAAGGGCCGCGCCGAGTTGGCGCTGTAGATTGAACCATTGCTGGCCAAGGCATTAGGGCGATCCAGCGGACGCACCGTCATCGGCTGATGCACCATGGTCGAGGGCGTTGTCGTCACACAACCTGTGAGCACGCAGGCGCTGAGCACGCCAGCAAGACCGATCAGAGAGCGAACATTAGTCATCATGCTGTGCCTCACATCTGGGTCAGGCGCGCGAGCATCTGATCGGATGTCGTCACCGCCTTGGAGTTGAGTTCGTAAGCGCGCTGGGTCTGAATCATCGAGACCAGCTCTTCCGCCACATTGACGTTGGAGGTTTCCACATTGCCCTGATTGAGCAGACCAACACCATTGGTTCCTGGGGTGTTGGGTGTCGGAGCGCCACTGGAGGCGGTCTCGCCGAAAAGGTTTTCCCCCATGCTTTGCAGGCCGCCGTTATTGACAAAGCTGGCTAATTGGATGGTGCCCACCTGCGCTGGCGTCACACTGCCCGGCTGCAGCACCGAGACAATGCCATCACGGCTGATCGTAATGGATAGCGCGTCTTGCGGAATGGTGATTGCAGGCGAAAGCGGATAGCCACTGGAGGTAACGATCTGGCCCGTGCTGTCTTTCTGAAACGCGCCGTCGCGGGTGTAAGCCGTGGTGCCGTCGGGCATTTGAATCTGGAAAAAGCCATTGCCATTGATGGCGATGTCGAGGGCATTGTCGGTACGCTGCAAGTTACCTTGGGTAAATACGCGCTCGGTGGAGACGGTGCGCACACCCGTACCGTAGGTCAGCCCGGAGGGCACTTGCGTCTGCTGTGAGCTTTGTGCGCCGGGCTGACGCATGGTCTGGTAAAGCAAATCTTCAAAAACGGCGCGCTGACGCTTGAAACCGTTGTTGGACACGTTCGCCAGGTTGTTCGAGATGACGTCAAGATTGGATTGCTGCGCATCCAGTCCGGTTTTAGCTATCCATAGAGAGCGAATCATGGCCTGCCTCCGTTTATGTCCGTTATTGTTCTATGAGCGTCGCGATGATTAACGATTAACGCGGTGAAATGATCTGCGTCGCAGCGCGATCATTGGTGTCAGCGTTTTGCAGCATCTTGATCTGCATCTCAAATTGCCGTGACAGTGAAATCATGGCCACCATTTGTTCCACCGCACTGACGTTGCTGCCCTCGATAAAACCCGAGGCAATGCGCGCGGTATCGCTGGCAGGCTGCGCAGCGCCGTCTGCCATGCGAAACAAACCGTCATCGCCACGCACTACATCCGCTTCAGCAGGTTCAACGAGCTTGATGCGACCAATGGCATTCACAATATTCTGCGCACCACTTTCTGGAACGACCGAAATAGTGCCATCTTCGCCGATGGTGATTTTGCTATCGGGGGGAATCGTAATGGCACCGCCGTCGCCGGCAACCGGAATCCCTTTTTGTGTCATCAGCGTGCCATTGACGTCCAGCGTCAAACTGCCCGCACGCGTATAGGCCTCGCTGCCATCGGGCATGGCCAAGGCGATGAAACCTTTACCCTTAATGGCCACATCCAGATTGCGCCCGGTAGCCAGCATCGGCCCCTGGCTGAAATCGGTATGTGTCGCCGCATCCACCGCCAACGCGCGCGTTGGCAAGGTACGCCAGGCATCCGGGCCTTGCGCATTGACCTGCACGGCACGCAAGCGATGTTCGGCGGCACGGTAGCCGTCTGTACTGACATTCGCCAAATTCTGCGCGACCGAGGCCTGCCGCCCCAGCGTCTGGCTAGCGCCCGACATCGCGGTGTAGATCAGCCGATCCATGATTACGCCGTCCTACAGCAACTGAGTTTTAGAGTACGCATCATCAACGCAAGTTAACGAGTGTCTGCAAGACGCTATCTTGCGTTTTGATGGTCTGGGCATTGGCCTGATAGGCACGCTGCATCACGATCAAATCGACCAGTTCTCCCGTCAGATCGACGTTCGAGTCCTCCACCGCGCCCGACTGTATCGAACCACGGCTGCCACTATTCGGCACGCCAATCAGCGCCGGCCCCGAGGCCGACGTCTCGCCCCACATGTTGTTACCCAGCGAGATCAAGCCATTGGGATTGGTAAAGTTGGTCAACGTGACCCGGCCTTGCAACTGGGTTTGACCGTTCGAATACCGCGCGCTGATGAAGCCGTCTTTATCAATCGCCAAGCCGGTGATACGGCCCGGACCGAAACCATCTTGCGTCAGCTTGTTAACGTCGTAGGGGGAGCCGAAGTTAGTGGCGGAGCTGAAGTCGAGGGATAGCTGGTAGCCACCCGCAACCGGGGTTTCAAAAAAATCGGTGGGAAATTTGTCCAACTGCACAGTGGCGCCGGCTTTATCTTTGGCGTTACTCAAATCGAGATTCCACAATGGCCCGTTTTCGCTGGCAGGATCCAACTGCCCCGCGGCGGTAAAGTCGATAGTTGCCGGGATCGCGTCATTGGACTTTGCGCCACTGAGCACATTCGTCACCGGGATCTCATACTTATCGTCCAAGACCACATGCATCTCGTACTTACCGGTACCGATAAGCTTACCCGTGCCATCATCGGCACTCTGACGCACGTAGTAGCTGGTCAGAATATGTGACTCACCCCGCTGGTCGAACACCGAAACGGACGTGGAGTAGTTATACATGCCAGGATTAAGATTGCTCAGATCCCAAGCCTGCAAACTCGTCCAGCCGGTTGCTGGGTTATCTTGCTTCGCTGAAACTTCAGCGGCAGTAAACGCCGTTTCCGCTGCATCCGAAACCTTAATTAAGGTGCTCTGAAATGACAGCGCGTCAGTTGCATCCAATGTGGCGTCAGCGCCCCCCTGTGACGCGTAGTAGGCAAGATACCAGTTGCGGCCTAATTCACCGGCTGCGTTCAGCGCACTTTGAAATGACGGTGATGCTTGGATTTGTGACTGCAAACTGACGGCTGTCGCCGGTGCGGTCAAGGTTGCATTTTCCAGCGCTGCTTTCAGGTTGGCATTAATGGCGCTTTTTACCGCAGTCGCTACCTCGGCAGAATCCAGCGCCGGATCGCCGTTTTGTCCAGGATATGCCCCAGAAATTGTGTTGCCACTAACGGGGTCTGTGTAACCATCGGACAAGGCGCTACGAATGATTTCCTGGAGAGACCTGGTGTTAACACCGTCGCCATTTATGAACAGATCGTTATAGTCCTGATGATTGGTTGCGTCAGCCCCCGCAATAACAACGGAAAACGAGTTAGCCGTTGCATTCAAACTATCCAGCACGCTGCTACTCAGCGTAGGCGATGCCAAATCGGCCGGCGATACATCAGCATAGGCCAATATATTTTCAGGATCGGCCAAGGCCGCGATTCCAGCGTTCAGTGAATTCGTACGCGCACTGGTCGCCAAGGCCTCCGCAGCGACAATGTCAGCTCCAGTACCGGTACCGATATCTACTGCCGCAGCCGCTGCAGCGGCTGTCGTCGACGTGCTTGACGCGGATAATCGTTTGTCCCGCACATCGAGATTAATCCCCACCTGTACGCCACCTGCTCCAGGCGTCAGCTTGTTTACATAGCCCGTAACCCGCGGGGACAAGGGCGCGCTGCTGATCTGAATCGGCTTTGCCGTTGTGCTGTCAATCTGCAAGCCATCGGGCGAGGTATAGGCACTCAGATACTTACCCTGGGCGTTAACGATATAGCCATCGGAATTCAAAAATAGCTGACCATTACGCGAATATTCAGCACTCGCATCATCGAGTGTTGGCTGAAACAACAGAAAGCCATTTCCGTTGATCGCGATGTCCAGCGGGTTTGCTGATGAAGAGACATTACCCTGCGTAAACGCTTGGGCAATCGTCGCAACGCTACCACCTTGACCTACTTGACCAGAGGCAGAACTCCCCGTCAATGCGGAGGCATAGACGTCAGCAAATATCGCCGTAGCGTTTTTGAAACCGACCGTATTGGAGTTGGCAATGTTGTTCCCGATGGCATCCAGTGCCTTGGCCGAGATATTGAGTCCGCTTAATCCTTGCTGAAATCCCATGGCATCAACTCCTCTTAATAGATCTGGCGAACATCAGCCACAGCGATACGATTTTTTTGGCCGCTGGCATCCGCCACTTCCAAGCCCAGATCATTCTGATTACGAACAATTCCGGTCACCAGCGACTCTTGCAATTTATCTGCTGTGACCTTGTTGGCACCTTGAATCGCCGTAGCTGAAAACGTATAGGTACCAGAAGCGGCGGCAACACCTGCGTCAGTCATACCATTCCAGGAGAAATCGTGAACACCCTGCTCAAGCGCCCCGAGGTCCATCGTGCGCACAACCAAACCATTCGCGTCGGTAATACTGATCTTCACGCTATCTGCCGGGCCGGAAAGCTGTATGCCGCCCGCTGAGGCAAGCTGTTTGCCATCACTATTAACCAAACGCAAACTGTCGCCAGCCACCAGTACCGTACGCCCCAGCATGCTGGATGCCTGCATTGACTGGGCATCGGTCGAGTTCGACATCATCTTCTGGAGGGTCACATTGAGTTTTTCAATGCCATTGACCGTATTGATCTGCGCCATTTGCGAGGTCATCTGGGCGTTATCCATGGGGTTCAGTGGGTCTTGATTCTGCAACTGGGTGGTCAGCAGTTTCAGGAAGCGGTTCTGCGTCATTTCCATCGAGCTTTCGGTGGCGGCCGTTTTGCTCTGTGGATTGACGGCAGCGAGAAAGTCGCTGCTGAAGCTATTACTGCTGGTTTGGCTGACAGTGCTCATGGTGTTCTCGATGGGTTAAGACAGCTGACCGCTAGGTTTATTGACCAATGGCCAAGGTTTTCAACATCAGGCTCTTGGCGGTATTCATCACTTCGGCATTGTTCTGATACGCGCGTGAGGCCGAAATCATGTTCACCATTTCTTCAACGACATTAACGTTTGGCATCGCCACGTAACCATCGCCATTAGCGGCGGGATTGCTCGGGTCATAGGTCATACGCAAAGGTGCAGCGCTATCCACCACTTGGGTGACTCGTACGCCGATACCCTTACCGTCTTCACTCACGGGAGTAGCCTTGAATACCACTTGCTTGGCGCGATACGGCTGGCCATCCGGGCCAACCACGCTATCGGCATTGGCCAGATTGCTCGCTGTGGTGTTCAGCCTGGCTGACTGAGCCGTCAGCGCAGAGCCGGCGATGGAGAAAACATTGAACAAGCTCATGTCCTATCTCCTTTATTGACCTTGAACGGCTGATGCCAAAGTACGGAAACGCTCGCGAATAAAGGTCAGCGACGCTTCCATATGCACGGCATTCTCGGCAAACGCGCTACGCTCGATATCCATATTTACAGTATTGCCATCGACCGCCCCCTGGAATTCGCTGCGGTAACGCAAGGAATTGGCATACGGAGACGTGGCACCACCAGACAAATGCGCCGTGGCGGTCCGGTTCATCGTCAGATCGCGGACTTGTTGCCCCTGCATGGCGTTGGCAAATGCCTCTTTGAACTCGATATCGCGCGCCTTGTAATTAGGCGTATCCGCATTGGCGATATTCGACGCGAGCATTTCCTGACGGAAGCTGCGCAAATTAAGCGCAGTTCGCTGGGGGAGCATTTCGGAGTCAATACGATCGATCATGGCGGATGGACAAAGGTCGCGAAAGTAACAAACGGTTAAATTTGCCTAAAGTTTTATCTGTGGTCTCCGATATGCATCAATCGTGCCACTTTTCTTTCTTACGGCAGCTTGCGTGTCGGTCTTCGCAGCTCGTGGTCATACGGCAAATCTTGCCGTAATTACCCCACACGGAGAACGTCTGTTCAGGGCATCGGGCGCGCACGCAAAGTGCTTGAATAGCGTTATGGTCAAGTCCCAATCAACAAGCCAGTATTTGCACCAAGCTCTCTGCCTGGCTACCGCCATGCTGGCTTTAGCCCCGGCTCTTGGTAATACACAAAGCACGTCCGTGGGGAGCGATGGAATGACGATCGACGCTGCAATGAAGCAGATCAACGACTTCCTCGTTGCAGAAACGCGTCAATTGCCGGGACAGGTCAGCTTTTCGATCGGCAATTTGCGTAACGCCACCATGATTCAGTCTTGTCAGCAACTTGAAGTACAAAAGCCGTCTGGCGCCCGCCCTTACGGTCGCACCAGTGTTACGCTCCGCTGCACAAAAGGCCAGCAATGGCAAATGAGCGTACCCGTCCAGATTAAAGTGCTGGGCAATATCGTGGTTAGTAAGCGACTACTCACCGCCGGACAACTGATTGCGGCTGAAGACCTGACCGAGCAAACCGCCGACCTCGGTGAATTGCCCCCCGGCGTGATTACCGACGCAACCCTAATTATTGGCCGTGTCGCCCGCGCGACAATTTCGCCCGCCCGCTACATTCGCCAAGATGCCGTTAAAACACAAGAACTTATCCGAATTGGGCAAACGGTAAAAATCGTCTCCAAGGGACCTGGCTTTGAAGTGAGTAATGACGGTGCTGCACTGACCGCCGGCGGCGTTGGCGACTTGATCAAGGCAAAACTGAGTACCGGTCAGATAGTTACCGGCAAAGCAACCGCAGAGGGCCTCGTAGAGGTCCGGTTTTAGATTCACGGTACGGCGGCCGTTAAACGCTTAGATATTGAATTTTTTAATAATTTTTCTGACACACTATGTAGAAAATCTGGGGTAAAGTTCGGCGCAGTTGAGCCGTTAAGTGCACTGACGATGTGAATTGTCTACGCAACTATGCGTAGCAGTGAGTGAAAGGACCATAGGGTGAAGATCGATAGCGCGTCTAAAATCAGTGGCGGCCCAAGCACGGCCAGCGCAGGCTCACGCCCAGCGCCCGCTGCTGCCGGCGCGGCGGCGAACACCGCGGCGCCAGCTGGCTTGCAGGTCGAGTTGTCACGAACCGCAGGGCTGAAACAAGCTGGCGAGGTTTTTGATACTAACCGCGTCGCTGAAATCCGTCAGGCAATTGCCGAAGGTCGCTTCCAGATTAATCCTGAGCGGATTGCCGATGGTTTGATTGATAGCGTACGCACCATGTTGTCTCGTCAGCAATCTGACGCTCGCCCCTGAACGTCACAGCGTCACGTTCGAGACTCGGCAGGCAAGCTGCCATCAAAACCCGTCCTTGCGACGGGTTTTCTGTTTTTGGGCTGGCTTAATTTATGCTGTCCCCTCTCACAGGAATAGCTTTTCCCACTCCTTTCTTTTCACTCGGTATCAATTTGTTCATGTCCAGCCATTTACCCGCACACGCAATTGTTGCCCAGCGCCTTGGGGATGAATTAGCGCTTCTTGAGCGCTTTCGCGCGATGTTGTCGGATGAGCAGGCATTGTTGCAATCAGGCGATGCCGATGCCCTTCCGCCCCTGACAACACAGAAAAATAGTTTGGCTGAGCAGCTAGCCCTGACTATGCAGCAACGTGAACAGGCACTGGTGCAATTAGGGCTGCAGCAGGGCCGAGCAGGCATGGAGGCATGGTTAGCATCCTTCCCGGAGACGTCGCGACTTAGTCACCAGGCTCGCTGGCAAAAGCTCTTGAGCCTGGCCGACGAATGCCGGAACGAGCATGAACTCAACGGCAAACTCCTCGCCATGCGCCTTGCGCAAAACCAACAAGCCTTGACGGCACTGCTTTCTGCGGGAGGCAAACCCCTGACCTACGGGCCCGACGGACAACAACGTCTAGGTATTGGCAGTGGTCGTACCCTGGGTAGCGCTTGATTGGCAGCCCGTGAGTGGTAGCGCTTAATTAATTGAGTGTGGTCTGTACAGCAGCGTCGGGAATACGCGACTCAATCGTGATCGACACGCGTCGATTTGCCTGACGGCCTTCAGGACTGGCATTGTCGGCGACCGGACGCTGATCCGCGTAGCCCGTGGCAGATAGTCGGCGACCGTCAACGCCGGCAGCCATAAAAAGCTTGACGACACTCGCGGCGCGAGCGCCAGAGAGCTCCCAGTTCGATGGGAAAACCACGGTGTTGATCGGAGTCGTGTCCGTATGGCCTTCCACGGTAATGGGAAAGTCAGTTGGTGCGAGAACCTGAGCGACAGCAAACAAAGCACGCACAGCCTCCAGGTTTAGTGTCGCCTCCCCCGACGCAAACAACACACTGGCATTGATATCAACAGTTATCCCCAAAGCACCTTCGGTGACTTTGACTTGACCTTGATCGACCAAGGCCGAGAGCGCCTGGCTAATTTCTTTCGCCATGTTGCGCAGCTTTTCGCGCTTTGGTGCACTTTGCTCTTGCGCCTTATCAGCGGGCGGCAAATTTTTGCGCAACGGGATGGCGATCGAACTTGGTGATGGCGGCGCGATGGGCACCAGCATGCCTGACTGAGACTCAGCACCTGGAACGTTTTTAAAGGCAGAGGAGATCGAGTCTGAAAGCACGCGATACTTGCCTTCGTTGATGGAAGAGATCGCGTACATCACCACAAAAAAGGCAAAGAGCAAGGTAATGAAGTCTGCGTAAGACACCAGCCAGCGCTCGTGATTCTCGTGCTCTTCTTCCTCTTTTTTGCGGGCCATGTCTAGACGGATACGAACTATATAACTCGGTCTGGCTTAATCAAGCCAGATAACCCCGTAAGCGCGACTCAATAATGCGCGGATTATCGCCATTAGCAATGCCTACCAAGCCATCCACAAGCATGTCGCGAAGAATGACCAAGCGAGAAATATTGGCCAGCAACTTTTTGGCGACAGGCAAAAAGATCAGGTTAGCGGCGCCCACACCATAAATAGTTGCGACAAACGCCACGGCAATGCCAGCACCCAGTTTCGAGGGATCGGACAAGTTCTCCATCACGTGAATCAGCCCCATCACTGCCCCAAGAATCCCCACCGTTGGCGAATAGCCCCCTGCAGACTCCCAGACTTTGGCGGCCATTTTCTGGCTGACCTCCCAGGCGCTGATTTCCACCTCAAGCACTTCCCGCAAGCGCTCTGGCTCCGCCCCATCAACAAGCAGCTGCAAGCCTTTAGCCACGAACGGGTCATTCAAGGAAACAATCTGCGCCTCCAGTGCCAGCAAGCCTTCTTTTCGCGCAATATTGCTCCATTGCTCAATCTGGCCAATCAGCTTTTCCGGATCTGTCGTCGGCGGAATAATGGCCCACTTGACCATGCGCATGGCCTCAAGAAATGTGCCCAAGGGGCTTTGCAACATGACGGCGCCCATCGTACCGCCAATGACAATGAGAAATGCCGTTGGCTGTACCAATGAACTAACACTACCGCCCTCAAGCACCTGCCCGCCAATAATAGCGATCACACCAAGCAAGAGCCCCGCAATACTAATGATGTCCATTTAGTTTGCCTCCTTGTTGGCAGCAGCCTGGCTAGCCGTTTGATTTTTGGGCTTGCGCCCTCGTTTGGCTTTACTCACCGGTTTATCTTCGCCGACAACCGCCGAACGCAAACGCGCAATAGCCTGGCTGTGTAGCTGGCAAACGCGGGACTCGGTCACCCCCAGAACGTCGCCAATTTCACGCAAATTCAAATCTTGTTCGTAATACAGCGCCATCATCATTTTTTCACGTTCAGGCAAGCCTTCAATAGCCAGGACCAACGCCGCCCGTGCACTGGCTTGCTCCATCATGGCCAAGGGGTCAGGCACCATGGCCTCGGCTGCGTGACGATCAAGATAATCGTCGCCGTCACCATCGGTCAGGTCTTCAAGGTAGACAAGCTGATGGCCGCGCGCCTCCAAGAGCAATTTTTGGTATTCGGCCAAGGCCATACCCAAGGCCACTGCCAACTCAGCTTCAGACGGAGCACGGCCGTTTTCGTGTTCAAGCTTGTGGATCGCCGCTTCAACACGGCGCATCTCTCGGCGTACCCCTCGCGGCAACCAGTCGTTATCGCGCAGGCCATCGAGCATGGAACCCCGTATTCGCTGTACCGCGTAGGTTTCGAACTGAGCACCCATGCCCTCTTCAAAACGACCGAGCGCATCAAGCAAACCTATCATGCCGTTTTGAATCAGATCATCAACGTCAACACTGGCTGGCAGCTTCGCCATCAGGTGGTAGGCAATTCGCTTGACCAGCGGCGCGTAACGAGTAACCAGATGCTCCTTCTCGAGCGTCCCCTGGGCGGTATACATCAGCGTTTCATGCGATCAGTCGTGGATAGTCGTTCGACTATACCATTGAACATCGCGCAAAATTTGTCCATCCAGGCCGGCCAATGCTGGTGCGTTTTACTGCGACTGTTCAACGCAAATCTCCCAGCGGATGCGGCAGCCGACTAAACAATTCTTCCGCCAGATTTTCTGACGTCGGACTTCTGACAACCGCCAGCAAATCCAGGCGCACCCCTAGGTGATCTAAAGCAGTACGCTTGAGGTTGGCAAAGATTTTTTCGCCGATGTCCTGCGTCTTGGCGCGCGTAATGACAATCTGAAATCCCTCTCGACCTCGCTCCTGTGCCAGCCGCTTGATCAAGCCATACGCTTCAGTAATAGAGTCGCCATCAACCCCCACCACCACAACCATATGTTGCGCCGTCGACGAGAGAATCGACAAGCCACCTTCGCGCGACAGCATACTGTCAATCAGCACAAACTCTGCTCCGCCCATGATCGGATTGATGATCATGCCAAGTTTCTCGCGAATCACCGGCGAATCTTCATGCAAGCGCGAGGCAACCCCGTCAGCAGAGAGCGCCCACAAGTTAGGAATAACCGGAACAATCAGCCGCTCCAGCGCGATTCGGCCTATCAGTGAATCCCACATGTCACCCGGCGGCTGAACACCCATCTTGGCGATGGCGCGACGTGGTCCGCCATGCTCATCGATGACCACCACACGCTCGCCCGCCTCGGCAAGCTTGATGGCGGTCTGAACCACCAAGGGTGTACGCCCACACTTGTCATCGCCGGCGGCAAATGCAACCAACTGATGCGGTCGTGTGTCAAACATGCGGCGCAAACCCGCTGCCTGATCGGCAGCTGTCGCCACCGCCGCGCGCCCGACTCTGGTCACGCTAACCCCCAACCGGGTAACCCTGCACCGGTGCGCTTACCGGTGGCGTTGTCATGGCCAATGGCATTTCTTCCTGACGCACGGTATGCGCCGTCTCACCCTGACTGACTTTAAAGGCGCGATGCAACAAATAAGTACGATTAGGTAGATGTAAATCCTCAGGTACGCGCTGGCCATTCGCCACGTAGGTGAGCGTCAGACCATGGCGCACTATGCAATCGAGTGCTGGCGCCAGTGACGGTGCCTCATCAACCTTGGTCAGGATGCACCCGGCCAGGTTTTCGCCTGCATACGCACGCACCACATCATCGAGTAAATCGCCACGCGCGCCGGCATTGAGCAGAAGCAGTCGATTCACTTGGCCTGAGCGTGACAGTAGCGCCGCCTGCTCGGCAACCATGCGATCACGCTGACTCATGCC
>CAZFSH010000046.1:0-13019 GCA_964521935.1 uncultured Propionivibrio sp. | reverse complement strand
CTTCACTGGGTACCTCGATGCCCAGCTCAGCCAGCTTGGTTTTGAACGCATTGCGCCCGGAAAGTTTGCCCAGTGAGAGCTTGTTGGCATTCCAACCCACATCTTCGGCACGCATGATTTCGTAGGTTTCACGATGTTTGAGCACGCCATCCTGGTGAATGCCGGACTCGTGCGCAAAAGCATTGGCACCGACGATAGCCTTGTTCGGTTGCACAACGTAGCCAGTGATCTGCGAGACAAGGCGTGATGCCGGCACGATCTGCGTCGCATCAATGCCGGTCGTGACCGGAAACAGGTCTTTGCGCGTGCGTATCGCCATGACTACTTCTTCCAGCGAGGCATTACCTGCACGTTCGCCCAAGCCATTGATCGTGCATTCCACCTGACGCGCACCATTGAGGACGGCGGACAGCGAGTTCGCCACCGCCAAGCCCAAATCATTGTGGCAATGCGTTGACCATACGGCCTGATCGGCATTCGGCACACGCTCACGCAAGCTCTTGAACAGCGCCCCCCACACCTGCGGAATGTTGTAGCCGACGGTATCGGCGATGTTGACGGTCTTGGCGCCTGCCTTGATGACCTCCTCAATCACGCGACAGAGAAAGTCTGGTTCGGAACGCCCCGCATCCTCGGGAGAAAACTCCACATCATCCGTGTATTGACGCGCCCATTGCACGGCCTTCACGGCTTGCTCGATGACTTGGTCCGGCTGCATGCGCAACTTCATCTGCATGTGGATCGGCGAGGTCGCGATAAAGGTATGAACACGCCCGCGCGCGGCGGGCTTGATGGCTTCACCAGCGCGCCGAATGTCGTTTTCATTCGCGCGCGAAAGTGAACAAACTGTTGAATCTTTGATCACCTCAGCAATCGCCTTGATCGACTCAAAATCGCCAGGACTCGCCGCCGCAAAACCGGCTTCAATGACATCGACGCGCATGCGTTCCAGTTGTCGCGCAATGCGTAGCTTGTCTTCCTTGCTCATGGATGCGCCGGGACTTTGCTCGCCATCGCGCATCGTGGTGTCAAAAATAATCAATTGCTCGGACATCATTGTCTCCAGATTGCTACGATGAGGCCACGGTGTGAGTGGCCAGAATAAATTTAGGCGTCAGTGCGTTGTAGTAACTTGTCAGCGGCACGGTTTTTGCGCCAGGCCAAAAACGTGAGCACATAACCGGATGCTGCGTATCCCAGAAACAAGGCGAACAACACGCCGGGCGGGTAAGACGAGACCAGAGCAAACCCAAGTGCAATAGCCGCGACAGCAAAGAAGGGCACGCTCTTACGCAAGTTGATGTTTTTACCGGACCAGAATTTGATATTGCTTACCATGGTCAAACCGGCAAAGATGGTCAGCGCGCAGGCGAACCAGCGAATTTCCTCACCGGTGTAACCCAGATCAAGAAACACCCAGACAAGCCCTGCGACCAAGGCAGCGGCAGCCGGGCTAGGCAAGCCCTGAAAATAACGGCTATCGACCACATCATGATTGGTATTGAAACGTGCCAAACGCAGCGCTGCGCCAGCACAGTAAATAAAAGCAGCGACCCAGCCCACCTTGCCCATCCCTTTGAACGCCCATTCGTAGATCACTAAGGCGGGAGCCGCGCCGAAGGAAACCATATCGGATAGTGAGTCATACTCGGCACCGAATTCGCTCTGTGTGCGCGTCAAGCGTGCTACACGGCCATCAAGACCATCAAACACCATGGCAACAAAAATGGCGACGGCCGAATGCTCAAAGCGACCATTCATCGCCTGGACGATAGCGTAAAACCCGGAGAAAAGCGCCGCGGTGGTAAGCATGTTGGGCAACAGATAAATGCCGCGACGACGAAGTTCGGGATTCATTAATGATTTTCGGTATGGCCGTGCCGGCATGGTGTACTCCTGGAAACGTAAGGGTTGATTGTAGCGACTTGAACCGTGCACTGCGCACCGGAATCACCGAACCCGAGCTGAACCCACACGTGAACAAAAAAAGGCACAGCAAGCTGTGCCTTTGAGGACATGCCGGCAAATCAGTTTTTGGTCTGGTCAACCAGCTTGTTTTTGGTGATCCACGGCATCATGCCGCGCAGCTGGGCGCCAACTTTCTCAATCTCATGCGCAGCAGTCAAACGACGACGTGCAGTCATTGACGGATAGTTGGTACGGCCTTCAAGTATGAACATCTTGGCGTATTCGCCGTTCTGGATACGCTCCAACGCTTTCTTCATGGCAGCACGAGATTCGGCGCCAATCACTTCCGGACCCGTCACATATTCGCCATATTCGGCATTGTTCGAGATGGAGTAATTCATGTTGGCGATACCGCCTTCGAAGATCAGATCGACGATCAGTTTCACTTCGTGCAAGCACTCGAAGTAGGCCATTTCCGGAGCATAACCGGCTTCCGTCAAGGTCTCGTAACCGGCTTTGATCAGCTCAACCAAGCCACCGCAGAGCACAGCCTGTTCGCCGAACAAATCGGTTTCGGTCTCTTCGCGGAAATTGGTTTCGATCACGCCACCCTTGGTGCCACCATTGGCGGCAGCGTATGACAGCGCAATATCCTTGGCCTTGCCGCTCTTGTCCTGATACACCGCGATCAGTGACGGTACACCACCACCACGCTTGTACTCGGAACGCACGGTGTGACCAGGGCCCTTCGGCGCGATCATGATGACATCGACGTCAGCGCGCGGCACAACCTGGTTGTAATGCACGTTGAAGCCGTGGGCAAATGCCAAGGCAGCACCGGGTTTCATGTTCGGCTCGACGTCGGCGTAATACACAGCTGGGATATTTTCATCCGGCAACAGAATCATGACGACATCGGCATCCTTGACCGCTTTGCCGATTTCTTCAACATTCAGACCGGCCGTCTTGGCCTTGTCCCACGAGGCACCGCCTTTGCGCAGCGCGACTGTCACGTTAACGCCGGAGTCGTTGAGGTTTTGTGCATGGGCGTGGCCCTGCGAGCCGTAGCCGACGATGGTGACCTTCTTACCCTTGATCAGGGAGAGGTCAGCGTCTTTGTCGTAATAAACTTTCATGGGTACATCCTTTCAGATCAAAGTTGAATCTTGGTTAACTTTTAGGCTTTAAGAATTCGGTCGCCGCGACCGATGCCGGAAACGCCGGTGCGGACCGTTTCCAAAATCAGGGAGCGATCAATCGCTTCAAGGAAGGAGTCCAACTTGGCCGTCGTGCCAGTCAGCTCAATCACATAGGTTTTTTCCGTGACATCAATAATGCGTCCGCGGAAAATGTCCGACATACGCTTCATTTCGTCACGCTCAGGGCCGATAGCCTTGACCTTCACCAGCATCAGCTCACGCTCAATGTGAGCGGCTTCGGAGAGATCGACGACCTTGACTACATCAATCAACTTGTTCAGTTGCTTCGTGATTTGCTCGATAACCGCCTCTGAGCCCATCGTGACAATGGTGATGCGCGAGAGCGACGCATCTTCTGTCGGTGCAACAGTCAAGGTTTCGATGTTGTAGCCACGAGCAGAAAACAAGCCCGCAACGCGAGACAAGGCACCGGCTTCGTTCTCAATCAGAATGGAAATAATGTGGCGCATGATTACAGATCCTCCGCCAGAATCATCTCGGACAAGCCCTTACCAGCAGCCACCATGGGGTAAACATTTGCTGTCTGGTCCGTAAGGAAGTCCATGAATACGAGATCGTTTTTATGTTTGGTAAATGCCTCGCGCAAAGCGGGCTCAACATCGGCCGGCTTGCTGATCTGCATACCGACATGGCCATACGCTTCGGCCAACTTCACGAAATCAGGCAATGCATCCACGTACGACTCGGCGTAGCGGTTGCCATGGAACATCTGCTGCCACTGACGCACCATGCCCAAATAACGATTGTTCAGGTTGATGATTTTAATCGGCAGACGGAACTGCTTAGCCGTAGATAGCTCTTGAATACACATCTGAATCGAGGCTTCACCGGTCACGCACGCAACGGTGGCTTTGGGGTTTGCAAAACGCACACCCATGGCATACGGCAAACCAACACCCATGGTGCCCAAGCCACCAGAGTTGATCCAACGACGAGGCTTGTCGAATTTATAGTACTGCGCAGCAAACATCTGATGCTGCCCGACGTCCGAGGTGACGAAAGCCTCACCACCCGTCACTTCATACAGCTTCTCGATCACGAACTGGGGCATGATGATTTCCTTGCCCTGTTTGTACTTGAGCGATTTCTTGCCACGCCAAGCCTCAATCTGCTTCCACCAGTCAGCCATGGCAGCCTGATCCGGCTTCTCTTTGAGCGCTTCAATCTGCTTGACTAGCTCTGCCAAGACTTCCGGGACGCCACCAACGATAGGTACATCCACCTTCACGCGCTTGGAAATCGACGAGTGGTCGATGTCGATATGAATGATCTTGCGCGGCACCGAACCGAAATGTGCGGGGTTGCCAATAACGCGATCATCAAAGCGCGCACCAACAGCAATCAGCACATCACAATGCTGCATGGCCATATTGGCTTCATACGTGCCATGCATGCCCAGCATGCCTAGGTTTTGCGGATCTGTCGCCGGATAGCCACCCAAGCCCATTAAGGTGTTGGTCACAGGAAACTTCAGCAGGTGCGCCAACTTGGCCAGCGCATCCGACGCATCAGACAAAATCACCCCCCCGCCAGCGTAAATCACAGGACGGTGGGCTGATAGCAGCAACTGCGCAGCTTTTTTGATCTGCCCGGCATGGCCCTTAACCACCGGGTTATACGAGCGCATCGACAGCGTTTTCGGATAGCTGTATTCGCACTTCATGTTGGTGATGTCTTTAGGGATATCGACAAGCACCGGGCCAGGACGCCCCGTCTTGGCGATATAGAAAGCTTTCTTCATCGTCAGCGCCAAATCCTTAACGTCTTTAACGAGAAAATTGTGCTTGACGCAAGGGCGCGTGATGCCAACCGTGTCGCATTCCTGGAAGGCATCTTCGCCGATGTAATGGGTAGGCACCTGACCACTAATGATCACCATCGGAATGGAGTCCATATAGGCCGTCGCAATACCGGTTACCGCGTTAGTAACGCCGGGCCCAGATGTGACCAGACATACGCCAATCTTGTTGGACGAACGACTGTACGCATCGGCAGCATGCACTGCCGCCTGCTCATGCCTGACCAATACGTGCTTGAATTGGTCCTGCTTGAAAAGTTCGTCGTATATGTAAAGTACAGAGCCGCCGGGGTAGCCGAACACGTGTTCAACTTTCTCCTCATGCAAGCATCTGACTAGAATCTCAGCGCCGGTTAACTGCATAGCTATCTCGTTTCTAAAAATTTCGGACGAAAGGCGAGAAGTTAATGATTTGCAGTGCAACGGTCAAGAATTTTGCGCGCTTTATTCTGTCTTTCTGCAATAGACAGGAACTAGACGTCCGGCCAGCAACAACAAAAAACGCCCAGAAAACAGAACTTTCAACTTTACTATCAGACAGTTAACGAACATGACCGAACAAACCGCTGCCGCAAAGCCCTTTAATAGTGAGGGAAATACAGTTTTGCACGCTACGCTACGTCGGCGGCTGGCGGCCATGCTCTATGAGAGCCTGTTACTCCTGGGAGTACTATCGCTTACGTTCATGGTTCCGCATTTGCTGATTGGAATTTTTTTCAGCATCACGGCTCCGGGAGGCTTGCTTTTGCTACATGTTGCGCTGGTACTCGCCGGCTATTTTGTCTGGTACTGGTCGCATGGCGGACAAACCTTGGCCATGCAAACATGGAAACTGCAACTGACCACACCCAGCGGCGTACCACCGCGACTGATTTTTTTGATCTTGCGCTACCTACTCAGCTGGCCCAGCCTACTGTTCTATGGAGCCGGAATTGTCTGGGCGCTATTTGATCGGGAGCATCAATTTTTGCACGACCGGATCGCTGGCACCTGCATACGCCAACTGCCAGCGTCAGTGCAAGCATCAGCGCCACCCCAAAATTAGCGTCGCTCGGTCCACCAAAGCAGAACAATCGCGCCACTTAGAAACAGCAGACTCGGCGCGACCGCACCCAGCACAGGCGTCCACCCTTTTATCGCAGCAAGGTTTCCGAACAGGCCATTCAGCATATGAAAGCCTATGCCTAACATGATGCCAATGAACACCTTAATGCTGACAGCGCCGCGCCTATCCTGCATGAAGGCAAAGGGCAGGGCGAGCAGCATCATGACCAAGTTTGCAAACGGATAAACCAGCTTCTTCCATAACGCGATTTCATAAGTACTGGTCTTGCGCTGATTGTCATCCAGATAGCCGACATAGCGATACAAGGTCGCCAATGACATACGCTGCGGATCCACCAAGAGTACAGAAAAAATCTCCGGGGTTAAGTCTGACTCCCAATCCAGCGACGGCAATTGCTGCAACACCGCCCCCTGCTCAGAAAACGTCGTTTGCTGGACATTTTCCAAACGCCAAATCCGTTTATGCACAAAGCGCCCGCTCTCGGCGCGGCGAACCGATAACAGATTGAATTTGTCATCGAAATGAAAAATGCGTACGCCGTTGAGTGAACTGTCCGGTGCCACATCTCGAACGTTGATAAAAGAAGCCCCGTCCTTTACCCATATCCCCGAACGAAACTCGCGCGCCACCATGGCACTTTTCGCTTGCAGCTTGAGTTGTTGGGCAAAACGTTCTGCAGGTGGCGCGACCAACTCGCCGAGCGCCACGGTGATGAGCACGAAAATCGAACCGATACGCAGTAGAGTGGCCATTAACTGTGTCGTAGACATACCCGAAGCGCGCAGTACGGTAATTTCCGAATGCCGTGCCAAGGTGTTGAGCGCATAAAGGCTGCCAATCAGCACACACACCGGAAACAGCTCATAAGCGCGACTCGGTAAGGTCAGCAACACGTAACTAATAGCGTGGCGATATTCGTAACCGTTGCGCCCAACATCGCGTAGTTCGGCAATCAGGTCAAAGAAACCAAACAAGCCCAGAAAAGCCAAGGTCACCAGGGCCGTAGCGACAAAAATCTCTCGGGAAATGTGACGTTGGTAAATCATGCGCGCCGCCCCCAGCGAACGCTACTTAGTGCCCCGTCCCGCCAGAGCATAAGTAGTATCAACACCAACACCATCAGCGCATGAATCAGCCACACGCCAATGGAAAACTGCAGCCGTCCCTGCGCCACCCACGCCTGACTGACCCCCATCAGATTGTTGTAGATCATATAGAGCAATAATGCCGCCACGAGATTGCCCGCGCGGCCAGCCCGCGGATTAACAAATGACAGCGGCACCGCGAGCATCGCCAGCACGATCGCCGAAACAGGTACCCCAATACGCCAGAGCAACTCAGCACGAGCGCCAGCAGTGTTTTCGGTTAGTAAGGCCTGCGTAGGAATCGAACGAATCGATACTTCTGCCTTGGTGGCTGCTTTCGTGTCAATACGCACGCCATAGCGCTCAAAGTCCAAGCGACGAAAAGCGGCGGTTTTGTCATCCATGTCATAGCGCCGCCCCTCCTCCAAAACCAGAAAGCGATCGCCCTCTGGCGTTGTTTCGGTATGCCCCTTCGCCGTGGCGATAACGGTAGTTTGTCCCGCTTGGCGGCTGGTGATGAACACCTTTCCCACTTCAGTACCATCTTCGGACATGGTCTCGACGAAAAATACACGGTCGGCAGTTGCGGACTCGTTGAACGCCCCCGGCGTTACCAAGGACACATCATTGCGGCTATCCAGCTTGTTACGAATTTCCGTGTTCTGTCCGGCAGCCCATGGTGCGAGAAAAAACGATAAGGCCGCAATCAGCAAAATAACGGGCGCGGCAAAGCGCATAACCGGCCCGAGCCACTGCCGCAACGGCAGCCCGACCGATAGCCAGACGACCATTTCGGAGTCACGATACCAGCGCGAAAAAGTAAGCAGCACAGCCAAAAACAGGGTGACCGTCAGCAACACGGGTAATGAAGCCAGTGCGGCAAAGCCCAGTAAAGACAGCACGCTTTCAGGGGTGATCAGCCCACCCGCAGCTTGCCCCAACAGACGAATGACATGCGTGGTCATTACGACTGAAAAAAGCACCGCAAAGACCCCTGCGGCTGAGCGCAAAAGCTCACGCGCGGCAGCTTTTCGATAAATCACCGTAGCCCTTTTTTGCGGAATCTGACCGCTTGGTATTTCACTTTGGAATCGGACATAATCGCCGTAGCGACAGAGGAAAGCATGCAGGATAGCGGTCATACCCGACTGTGCCAAGTACGCCGGCGCAAGCGCTGCCGCATCGATCATTCAGCCAGGAGCAAACACTGTGGAATTTGATATCAGAACCGGGGCGGCAGCCAGCCAGCGCACCGCCTGCGCCGTCATCGGCGTATTTGAAGACAACACGCTCACCGCACCGGCGCAAGCAATAGACGAGGCGAGCGACAACGCCCTGCAGGCTCTGATCAAACGGGGCGACATTACCGGCAAGAGTGGCTCCAGCCTGCTCTTGCATGACCTGACTGGTGTCACCGCGGAGCGTGTACTAGTCATTGGCTTGGGCAAAGCAGAAAAATTTAATCCCCAGTCCTTTCGCAACGCCATCGGCATGGCCATCAAAATCGTTGCCAATACGGGAAGCCGCGATACCGTGCTACACCTGCTGGCGCTACCTGAACTCGGCCAAAGCTGCTCCTGGGCGGCACAGCAAGCGACCTATGTCGCGGCGGAAATGCTCTACATATTTGATCAGTTCAAGTCTGAAAAAAAATCCAGGCCAAAATTAGAAAAAATCAGTTTTGGCGTCGATAACGATGCTACGGCCCGCGAGGGAAAACTGGGAATAGCACAAGGCAAAGCCATGGCTGATGGCGCCGCACTAACGCGCGACCTAGCCAATCTGCCCGCCAATATCTGCACCCCGAGCTACATCGCAGAACAGGCCAAGAAACTTGCGCACAAATATAAGCTGGGCCTGGACGTGCTTGACCGCAAGCAAATGCAAGCCTTGGGCATGAATACGCTCCTCTCAGTAGCGGCTGGCTCGGATGAACCGCCCAAACTCATTGTGCTGCGCTACATGGGAGGCAAGGCAAAAGCAAAGCCCGTAATACTTGTCGGCAAAGGCGTCACATTTGATACGGGGGGCATCTCGCTGAAACCTGGCGAAGGCATGGACGAAATGAAGTACGACATGTGTGGCGCTGCCAGTGTGCTGGGCACGATAAAAGCCATCGCCGCGCTCGATCTTGCTATCAATGTCATCGGCATCATTCCAGCCACTGAAAACATGCCCAGCGGCACCGCAACGCGGCCCGGCGATATTGTGACCTCGATGTCTGGCCAGACCGTTGAAATTCTCAATACCGATGCCGAGGGCCGGCTGATCCTGTGCGACGCGCTCACCTATGCCGAACGGTTCGATCCGGAGTGTGTCATTGACATCGCCACACTGACCGGCGCCTGCATCATCGCGCTCGGACACGTAGCCTCAGGTTTGCTGGCCAACGACGATAGCCTGGCGCAAGACCTGCTGGCAGCTGGCACCGTGTCTGGCGACCGGGCGTGGCAACTGCCGCTGTGGGAAGACTATCAGGATCAACTGAATAGCAATTTTGCGGACATGGCCAACATCGGAGGCCGTCCGGCGGGCACCATCACTGCCGCAAGCTTTCTCGCCCGGTTTACAAAAAAATATCGGTGGGCTCACCTGGACATTGCAGGCACAGCATGGCGTTCGGGTAAAGACAAGGGGGCCACTGGGCGCCCAGTGCCCCTGCTGACAAACTACCTGATCAGCAAGGCGGCAACTAAGCGCACGGGAAGCAAAATTCCGCGCGCGTAAGCCCTCTCTCCCCCCATTCTCCTAATTGTCTCAATTGTCCTGATTGCCTCCAGTGTCTTCATTGACGCATATCACCTTCCTCTTTGGCGCAGCAGATCGCCAATCTGCCGCCGCTGACTGGCTGGCACAGCGCAGCCTCGCCAAGCAATCAGCGCTAGTGTTATTGCCTGATGAAGAAGCGCTGATTTCACTGGATCGTTTACTCTGGACACGTAGCACGCTGGGTTTCACGCCACACTGCCGCGCAGATTCGCCATTAGCCCGTGAAACCCCTATCCTGCTGGCGCAGGCAATACCCGAAAATTACGCAGCCGGCTGCGTGCTCAACCTGTGCAATCAGCTTCCTTCAGACTTCTCGAACATCCCCGAAATCATCGAATTGATTAGTCAGGATGTTGAAGAGCGCGCGTTCGGCCGCGATCGTTTTCGCGCCTATCGTGAGGCTGGGCTTGCTATTGAATCAATAGACATCAGCGCCGGACTACCTCAATGAATGATGACCACACTACGTCGAATCACCCCATGAGCTCGGGGGACCGTCTGATCGACCAAGCGGACGCATTGATTAGGCGTCATCGAAGCTTTGTTGCCACCGCGGCAAGCACTACGCCGCCGCCCGTTCTACCGGCTATTTCATCGGTTATTTCACCCGCCCTGAACATCGAAGTCGAGGACGATATACCGGTACTGACTGAAATAATCAGCGACACAAGCGCGCGTGCCAGCAGCGCCGAGGAAGTCATCGGCCTGGCATTGACCGATCAACAAATCGCCACCCACGCGGCAATTGAGCGCTGGATTGACGAATCCCTACCCGAAGCGATCATGCACGTTCTCGATGGCTTTACCGACCGCCTAATCGCTGCCGTCAGTGAACGCGCCCGCGCGGAGTTGTTTGCCTCGCTCGAACGCCATGCTTTTGGTAAAACCGAGCACGCCGGCGAGGGTGATCGGAAACCCGTCGTCGACGACTAGCCCTAGCTCAGCCTTCGTAAATCAGCCCTGCGGCACCGACTCGGCAAAAGAGGCGCGCGCCATTAATTTTTGATACAGGGTATTCAAACCGGGATACCGTATAGGCCAGTCAATATCGGGGAACCGGAACGCCAAGTAGCCCAGCGCACAGCCCGCAGCGATATCCGCGAGGCTCAGACTATTACCATGGCACCATGCCCGCTCACCAAGCTCTTCCGCCATGACCGTCACCCCCTGATCGATCTTTTCCCGCTGACGCGCAATCCATTCAGGACTTTGCTGCATCGCTGGCCGCTTTTGTTCCAGGAATGTAGCGGCAGCGGCATCACAAATACCGTCCGCCAAGGCCTCCCAGCGCTTCACCAGCATGCGCTCACGCCCGGTTGCCGGAATCAGGCGATTATTCGGGGTCATCGCGTCGAGATACTCGGCGATAACCCGTGAGTCATACACCGGCAAGCCGTCATCCAACAGCAGAACCGGCACTTTATTCAACGGGTTGCTTTTGCCGACATTATTGCCGGCTACCCAAGGTGAGTCGATGTCGAAGGCACTCTCAATCTGCTTTTCCGCAAGCACCACGCGCACTTTGCGTACAAACGGGCTGGTCAGGGAACCAATCAGCTTCATGAAAAACTCCAAAATCGAACAGGACACTGACTATATCACCCATGACCAGCGCTTTAGGTTGGACTTGGAGTGACTAACGGTGCAGGCTAAACTGTGCGTTTTATCGTACGCTGCCACCCACTCTCGTGGCGCCCTGGACAACCATCATGCCGCTCACCTCCCTAAATGCCTTATCGCCACTTGACGGGCGCTATGCCGACAAACTGGACGCATTGCGCAACCATTTCTCCGAATTCGGACTGATTCGCAACCGCGTTCGAGTGGAAATTGAATGGCTTAAGGCCTTAGCAAACGCACCAGAAATTACGGAGTGCCAGCCGTTTTCAGCAACAACAATTACCGAGCTGGACAACGTGATCGCCCACTTTAGTGAAAGCGATGCGACAGCCATTAAAACCATCGAAATGCGCACCAACCATGACGTAAAAGCCATGGAGTATTGGCTCAAGGAGCGCTTTGCGAACAACCCCGAAGTCATGCGTGTCAGTGAGTTCATTCACTTTGGCTGCACCTCCGAAGACATCAACAACGTCTCGCATGCGCTCATGCTGCGCGATGGGCGCGATAGCGTACTACTTCCCGCATTGGATGGCGTGATTAGTCGTTTACGCAGGCAAGCCCATGCCTTGGCCGATCTGCCCATGCTCTCGCGCACGCATGGCCAAACCGCTACGCCCAGTACCTTGGGCAAAGAAATGGCCAATATCGTGGCCCGGCTTGATCGCGCCCGAAAACAGATCGCGAGCGTATCCCTGCTGGCTAAATTCAATGGCGCTGTGGGCAATTACAACGCCCATTTGTCGGCTTATCCGGATGTCGATTGGGAAGCGCTCAACCGCGCTTTCATCGAGTCGTTAGGGCTGGAGTTCAATCCCTACACCATCCAAATCGAACCGCACGACGCCATGGCGGAGCTGTTCGATGCCATGGCCCGCAGCAATACCATCCTGATCGACGCCAATCGAGATATTTGGCAATACATTTCGCTCGGCTACTTCAAGCAGAAACTCAGAGACGGTGAAATTGGTTCATCGACCATGCCGCACAAAGTTAACCCGATTGACTTTGAAAACTCCGAAGGCAACTTGGGGCTGGCGAACTCGGTTCTTCGCCATCTGGCTGAAAAGCTCCCCATTTCCCGACTGCAACGCGATCTCACCGATTCCACCGTATTGCGCAACATGGGGGTCGCATTTGGCTATGTGGTGTTAGCCCACGCCTCGATGACACGCGGCCTCGACAAGCTTGAAGCCAACCCCGCGCGTCTGGCCGAAGACCTTGAAGCCGCGTGGGAAGTCCTGGCAGAGCCAGTCCAAACCGTCATGCGTCGCTACGGAGTGCCTAATCCGTATGAGCAGCTGAAGGAGCTCACCCGTGGCAAGGGCATAGACAAAGATGCGCTGCGCCAATTTATTGCTACTCTGGCGATCCCTGAAGCCGAACGTCAGCGCCTGATGGCCATGACCCCGGCAAGCTACATCGGCAAAGCCGCTGAACTGGCAAGGAGAATCTGATGACGTTTGCCGCCAATCTCAAATCCATGCCCAAAGTCTCGCACTTGGCCGCCATCGAACTGCTCGATGGCGAAGGCAATGTTGTCGCGACGATAG
>CAZFSH010000045.1:0-13156 GCA_964521935.1 uncultured Propionivibrio sp. | reverse complement strand
TCGGCGTGATCGGGCTGAACCTCGGCGACTCGCTGACGACGTTTAGCCCAAAGCCTTGATTACTTCCGGTGGCGCTTGCACCAGCTCGATCAGCACGCCCTCACCGGCAATGGGGAACTCGTCATTACTCTTCGGGTGCAGAAAGGTGATGTCGTAACCGGCGGCGCCCTTACGAATACCGCCCGGCGCAAAACGCACGCCCTTGGCGGTCAGCCATTCCACGGCGGTTGGCAGGTCGTCGATCCATAGGCCAACGTGATTAAGGGGCGTGGTATGTACCGCTGGTTTTTTCTCCGGATCGAGGGGCTGCATGAGGTCAACTTCGACCCGATAGGGGCCATGGCCGATGGCGGCAATGTCTTCATCGACATTCTCGCGTTCGGAAACGAAGTTGCCGGTAATTTCGAGGCCGAACATATCCACCCAGAGGGTGCGCAGCCGGTCTTTCGACGGGCCACCAATGGCGATTTGCTGAATGCCGAGTACTTTAAACGGACGGGTCATGATGGACTTTCTGGCTGAACAAAACTGGCGATCAGTGCAAGCAGGACGTTTTCATCGTAGGGCTTGCCGAGGTAGTGATTGACTCCGATTTCCTTCGCGTACTGCCGGTGCTTGTCGGCACTGCGTGAGGTGATCATGATGATGGGGATGTCGCGCAAACTGGCATCTGCACGCACCGTACGTGCGAGTTCAAAGCCGTCCATGCGCGGCATTTCAATATCCACAAGCATGACGGCGGGGCGTAGCTCACTGAGCTGTTCCAAGGCATCGACACCATCTTTGGCAGTGACGACCTGGTAGCCGTTACGGCCCAGCAGGCGGCCGGTAACCTTGCGTACCGTCAGCGAATCATCCACCACCATGATCGTTGTGTTGGCGGTCGCTACTACCATCGTTGCCGCGGCTTCTGGCGGTATGGCGGACGCCTCATCCGCACGAACGGTCGCGTGGGGCTGCCGTGTCAGCAGGGCTATCGGGTTGAGGATCAGCGCAATCTCGCCATCCGGCAGGACGGTGGCACCGGTGAGGCCAGCAACGCGACGCAGCTGCGGGCCGAGATTTTTGATCACGATCTCGCGATTGCCGATCATGCCGTCGACTTCCAGTGCTAGCCGTTCCGTGCCGCCCTTGATCAGCAGTAGCCAGTGACGGCGCGCCGGCTGCGGTTGGCTATCAGTCATGCCCAGCAACTGGGGCAGGTAATGGTAGGGGTAGCGGCGCCCGAGCCATTCGGTGTGGCCGGCTTGCCGAATCTGCGCGATGGCGTCCGGTTTCATTTCGCTTGCTTGCTCGACCATGGACGCCGGCAGGGCGTAGCTGCGGTTCCCTACCCGCAGCAGCACCGCCTGGCTTACCGCCAGTGTCAGCGGTAAATAAAGGCGGAAGGTGCAGCCTTTACCGGCCGTGCTGCTGACTTCGATGCGGCCGCCCAGTGCGTCGACCTCGGTCTTGACGACGTCCATCCCGATGCCGCGCCCGGCCAGAGTGCTGACTTCACTGGCCGTGGTAAACCCCGAGGCGAAAATCAGGCTGATCAGCTGCGCATCATCGCTAGCGGTGTCCGGAGCCAGCAAACCGCGATCGGTGGCCTGTGCGCGTATGCGCTCAAGATCAAGACCGGCGCCATCATCACTGAGGGCGATCACGACGTCGTTACCCTCCTGCGCCAGCGCGATGGTGATCTGGCCGAGGCCAGGCTTACCCCGCTGCTCACGCTGATCCGGTGCTTCCAGGCCATGCGCAACGGCATTGCGCAATAAATGCTCCAGCGGGCCGCCGATGTGTTCCAGCACCGAGCGGTCAATGCCCATCTGACCGCCCTTGATGTCAAGGTTAGCGCGCTTGCCGGCGTCTTTGGCGGCTTGCCGGACTACGCGATGCAGCCGCTCGGCCATGCTGTCGAACGGCATCATGCGCACGCTCATCAGACGTTGCGATAGCTCGCGGCTCAAGCGTGCCTGAGCCGTGAGCGCGGCATCAGCACTGGTGACATTGCTCAGCAGCGAGTGTTGCACGGTCGATACGTCGTTGACGCTCTCCGCCATCATGCGCGTGAGTTCTTGAAAACGCGTGAAGCGGTCGAATTCGAGCGGGTCAAAATCACGTCCGTCGCGCTCGGCTTGCGCTTTCAACTCGGTCAGTTGCGAGGCCATTTGGGTTTCGGCCTGAATCTCGATTTCACGCACCTGTGAGCGCAGGCGGATGACGTTTTCGGTCAGCTCCAGCAGCGAGGACTTCAACGCGCGCATTTCGCCTTCGATGCGGGCGCGGGCAATGGCCACCTCGCCGGCCTCGTTCACCAGGCTGTCGATCAAATCAGCGCGCACGCGCACGTGGCTCTGGCTGGCGATGGTGCGCGGGGCGGCTGATGCCGCCGACGCGGGTTCTGATTCCGCATCCTGACTGGCTAGCGGCGTAGCGGATTCTGTGGCGTCTGTTCCGGTCGTATCGCTATGGTGGCTTGCTGCGGCAGAGGTGTCCTCAGCGGTGGTCTCGGCGTTGCTGCCGAATTGTCCGAGGCGCAACCGGTCTATGAGTAGGGCCCCACGGTCATACGAGGTTTCCAGTGCGTCAAAGAGTTCGCTGCCGAGTTGGCGTAATGCCACCGCCTGTTCGATGCGTGATTCCATCGAATGGAACAGGTCGCCGCAGCCCATGGCACCGGCCATGCGCGCACTGCCTTTGATGGTGTGCAGGTCGCGCTGCAGTTGTCGCGCAAAGGCTTCATTGTCTGGCTGACCACGCCAGCCACGCAATTGGGCATCGATCGAAGCCATGAGGTCCACCGACTCTTCCAGGAAGAGCGGCAGCAATTGCAGATCGATGTCATCATCGAGGCGCAGGCCAAGGCGGGTATCGGGACTTGTGCTGGCGCTCTCCGGCGGAGAGTCTGTGCGTAGATCAGCCGGCAATGTGGCGGGCGCAGCAGTTTGTGCGAGAGCGCTGGCGGGTAAGGCAAACTCGGTTGCTGTGTTGTCGGAGGTGGCGTTGGCTGCGGGGGTGGCCGCATGGGTGACCGTGGTGATCGCTGGCGTGCTCGAAATGGCCGAGGCATTAGCGAGATCCGGTTTGAGTGCGGCGAGTTCAGCGGCCAGAGCGGCTTCTTCAGCAGGCATGCGCCGTGCGCGAATGGCGCCCAGCATGCCGTCCAACGCCCCGGCGCAGCGGGCGAGCAACAGGCGCTGGGCTTCGGTGGGCGGGACGTCGACAATAGCCAAGGCACCCAGTGCGACTTCGAGCGCGCGCGCCAATTGTTGTACGGGCACCAGACCGGTCGTACCAGAGGTGCTGGCCAGCGTGTGTGCCGCGCGTATCAGGGCATCGGAGGGTACGCCGATGCCGGTGACTTCGGCCTGTATCGTGGCCAGGTGATCGTGGGCCTCGTCCAGGTAAATGGCAAAAAGTGTCGGTGATATGTTGACCGACCCGATGACGACAGGCGGCGGTGTGGGGAAAGGGCGCACGTCGCTGGTGGCTTCGGGGACATCGGTGGAATCGCTTACCTCCGCGGTCTCGACGATCTCGTCCGTCTCCTCCGCCTTGGGGGACTCTGCTGGCCCGGTTGTCCCGTTGGCTGCGGCCATGATTTCTGCAGCCTCAAGCTCGGCGGCGGCAAGTTCTGCTTCGCTCACTTGTGGCAGTGGCGGTGGCGCGGTTTCGTCGGGTTGCGCAAAAGTCAGTCGCTGTGGGACGGCGCTCTGTGTGGTGCTGTCACGTTCATCGAGATTTTCTGCGGCGGTTTCTGCCGCGCTTTCGGCAACCCCTTCCGCAAGGATCTCTGCGGCCGCAAGTTCCGCGGCGGCGAGTTCTGCTTCGGCTTGTTCGGCGGCCTGCTTTTCTTGCGCGGCTTCCATCGCGGCGACAATATCGGCGGCGGAGCGGGCATCCTCGGCGGGCGCGGGTGTTTCCGATTCCGCGGGTTCTGCCTCAGATTGCGGCAATTGCAGTAGTTGGGCGCACTCGGTCGCGAGCGTCGACGCATCCGGGTGCTGGCCAGCGCCCGGTTGGCCATTTTCGGCAAGCTGTTGGACCCAGTTCGCGAACAGCGTGCTGGCGTGATCGAGCATGCTCAGCAAGGCCGGCGTCGCGGGGCGCTTGTCTTGCAGCCAGTGATTCATCACCTGTTCAACGCCCCAGGCGGCATCACCCAGCTCATTGAGCTTGACCATGCGGCCACTGCCTTTAAGCGTGTGCACGCTGCGGCGCAGAATGGTCATGGCCTCGACATTGCCGGCGTCGGCATGAACGCGCGGGAGCTGTTCGCCAATACTGGCCAGCACCTCGTGTGCTTCGTCGAGGAAAATTTCCAACAGTTCGCTATCGATGGCGTCTAGGTCATCAATGGCAGTATCTTCTGCGTGGGATGGCGATTCCGACAGCTCAGTTGTGGCGACCTCAGCCTCTACATTCGCCTCAGGCATTTCTACGGGAGCACTCGGTACGAGGGCAGGAACGGGGGCGGCAACCACTTTGGCCGCCGGCAGGATGGCGTCGATATTGGCCTGCGTGCCCAGCTCTAACTGCTCGATGAAGAAGCCCAGTGCCGAGAGTTTGGACGCGATGTCTTCGAACACGTCTTTGGCGGGTGTCAGACCGCCATTGGCCAGTGCGTCGATATACCCGGCACATTCCTTGAGCAGGGCAACGGCACGGTCTTGCCCGAGAATCATGAGCGCGCCTTCGATCTGCTTCACCGGTCGGGCCAGGTCTCTCAGGCTGGCTTGCTTGCCGGGGTCACGGAAGTAGGCGTCGAGTGTTTGCTCGATCAAGCCGAGGTTGATGGTAATTTCGTGGGCGACGGAAGCCAGCAACAGGCGCTCCTGCGCGCGCCTGGCCATGGCGTCGAGGTGTGGCAGTTCAATGGCGGCGAGGTCGCGCTGCACGCCCAGAGCGTCCAGAGTGCCCAGGGTGTCGAGCCGCTCGGCCATCGTTTCGGCATGGTGGTCGAAGTCCTGATCAAGCCCGGCGATGTTTTCCAGGGCGCTGTCACAGAGCAGCAGCGCGGTCGCGACTTCCAGGCCCATGGCATCGGTATGGCGCGATGGGTCGCGACGCAGGCTGTCGGTGAGCGCGGTGATGGCGGCGGTGAGCCGGCTGATGGCGGGCAGCGCGAGCGTCGGTGCAGCTTGACTGAGTTGCGTGACTTTTTCATGGAAGGGCGGTAACGCCGCGGCGACACCGCTGCACAGCGTGTTCCAGTCTTCCTTGGCGCTGGCGAGCGTCTCACGCATGCGCCGGATGTGCGGACGCAGCGCTTCGAGGTCGGTGCTGGACTCGCTGGGGATCAAATCATCAAGCCGGTAAGCTGCGCGCACGATGTTGACCTGTTCGTTATCCACCTTGGCGGTGGCAACCAGGTACAAGGCTTCGCTCATCAGCGTGTCAGGGATTTCGCCGCGCCCTTCACTGAAATGCTTGATCTGGGCGCCGACTTTCATCGCCAGCTTGCGTGCGTCGAGTGCGCGGTCGGGTGCCGTATAGGCCTGGTTGGCGTAGGCGGCAAAAAAGCCCAGGACGATCCACCAGAACGCCCGCTCACCAGGCTGGCTTTGCGTGGCTTCGATCATGGCCACCGCGTTTTTCATCTCGCTGATGCCGCGTGTTTGGTCCTCGGCGCTGCCTTTGAGTACTTTGAGCAGCCCGCGTTCATAACCCATGCGCGCCATCTTCAGTCGGGCGGTGAGTTTGTCGGGAGCGAGCAAGGGCGGCTCAACCTCGCGGCGAGGCGGGCGTTGGCTCAAATCCGGGAAGAACAAGGCGGCGGGGCTGGGTGCCGGAGCGCCCGTGGCGGTGATGAGTGCTGAATAGGCGGGCAGCAGCCGCAACGGCTGGTTGGCTTCGCCGGCCATTAGCCCGTCAAGGTAATCGCGCAGGGCGCTGAGGCCGCTTTGTGCGCACTGGGCGAGGCCTTCTGACCAGGCGAGGGTTCCGTCGGCGAGTCCGCCAAAGAGCTGCTCAAGTGCGTCGGAAAATTCGATGATGCCATCAAGCCCGACGATGGTCAGCGCACCGTGCGCTTGGTGCAACTGCTTTACGGCCGTGGCCAGCGCGTTGCCGTCCGGGCTGGTGCTGTCGTGTTCGCGCAGTGAGGCGCTGGCGCGTTCCAGCGCGAGGTCGATTTCACTCTTGACCCAAGACAGCGGGCCGATGTCGAGATCGTTGCTCATGCCGGCTTAAACCTTGAAGCCCGCGACGGAGCCCTTCAGTTCGCTGGCCAGCGCGGCCAGTTCGGCGACGGAGCCGGCGGTTTGTTGTGTGCCCCGCGTAGTCAGGGTAGTTACGCGCAAAATCTCGTCCATGGTTGCCGCGACAGCGCGGGCCGTTTCGGTTTGTTTTTGCGTGGAGCCGGAGATGTTTTCAATGAGTTGTGCAAGGCGTTGGGTCACCGCCGAAATCTCGCTCAGCGCCTGGCCGGCGGCATCGGAGCGTTTGGCGCCTTCGACGACGTTTTGTGTTGAATATTCCATTGCCGCGACGGCGTCGTGGGTGTCAGTCTGAATCGTCTTGACCAGTGCGGCAATCTGCTTGGTGGCTTCGCCGGAGCGCTCGGCCAGGCGTTGTACCTCTTCCGCGACGACTGAAAACCCACGCCCGGCTTCGCCTGCAGAGGCGGCTTGAATCGCGGCGTTGAGTGCGAGCACGTTGGTTTGCTCGGTAATGTCAGAAATCAACTCGACAATTTCGCCAATTTCTTGCGAGGATTCGCCCAGGCGCTTGATGCGTTTGGCGGTTTCCTGAATCTGCCCGCGAATTTCGTTCATGCCGTTGATCGAGTCGTTCACGGCCTGCGAACCCTTGCGCGCAACCTCCAGCGATACACGCGCGACTTTGGCGGACTCTTGCGCGCTGTGCGCCATCTCGGTCATGGCACCGGCCATGGCTTCGACCTTACTGCCGGCTTGCTGAATTTCCCGCGCTTGGGTTTCGGTGGCGGCGAGCAATTCGTTCGAGGTGTTTTTGGCCAGATTGGTGGCACCGGTGACTTGCTCAGCGGCCTTGTTGATACGGCTGACCAGCACCGAGAGTTCTTCAATGGTGTAGTTGACGGAGTCGGCAATGGCACCGGTAATGTCTTCAGTCACGGTTGCGCGCACGGTCAGGTCACCGTCGGCGAGATCGCCCATCTCGTTCATCAGGCGCAAGATGGCGGCTTGCGTGGCATCTTTCGCTGCCTCAGCCAGCCGTTGCTGACGCAGCGCTTCGGCATGGCGGCGCATCGCATCGTCGCGAAAGGCTTTGACGATGAACACCAGCATGAGCATGGCGACAGAGCCGGCCATGGCCGCAACCAGCGGCGCGCGCCCTTGCTCGGTTGACTGATCTTGGTATGCCACCACCAACTCGTCGGCGAGGCGGGTCATGGCTAACTGTGAGCGCATGATTTGCGCGCCAAACTGGCGCGTAAGGTTGAGCTCTTTGCCATCATCCGGCAGCGCTTTTAGCGCGTCGGCGATGTCGGTCAGGCTGACCCGCAATTTGGGTTCGCTGGCCACGCCAATCGCTTGTCCAAGGTCAGTGCGCAATTCGGCGACCAAGGCATCATCGTAACTAGTAGCCAGCCGATTCAGCCCGCTACCAATACGTTCTACCGTTGCCCGCAACATCGGGCTTTGCTTGCCGGCGGCATCGACCATCCATGCACTTTTTTTCGCTTCTTCGGCGAGATAGCCGAGCAAGCTGATCGGCTTTTCAAATTTAAGCAGGCGCTCAATCAGTCGTTGCTGGGGTGTCCAGCTGGCAATGAAGGCGTCGAGCGTGCTGCGGGCGTTGCCCCCCGTGGGCGGCAGGTCGGCGCCATTGAAGTTGCCGCCATCAGCCAGTAGCTTGGTTAGTTCATTCAGTCGTGCCAGCCCATTGCGTAGCTCCTTGAAGGCCTTGCTGTCGCCTTCGTTAGCGCGACTCGTGGTTGTCGGCAACTGATAGGCCAGCACGCGCAAGTCACCGGCTGCGACTGCGTAAGAGGTGGTGAGCGTGGCACTCCGGTTTTGCAAGTAGAGCGCGCTCAGCGTGATCATCAGACTGATCAGGAAGACGGAGCCTAGAACCTGGTACTGCAAGCTGACGGGCAGGCTGCCGATAATGGGCAAAGGCTTGTAGCCGACGGCATCGGTGCCCGACCTGGTGGCGTGCTTGTTCGTCACCTTCTCCGTGGCGGCTTGGGTTTTCTTGCGCGTTAGCGATTTCAGATCGAATGCCATAAAAGTTACCTGCAGAAAATGCTAGGACGCCACATCCAGAAAGGCGGGGTCGGCGAGGAGTGCCTTCACCTGCAAACGTTGCCATTCACGGCCATTCTGGTCGCGATAGCGGGACTGAACCCAGGCTTGCGGGCTGGGGGCAGCCGCGGCCATAGAAGTACCGGCCTCAGTAATGGGCGTCAGGGAACTGAGCGCACGCAGACCCAGTGCGCGATCAACCAGCAGGGCGCTGTTGATGCCATGACGCGCGCCGATCATGACCAGGCGCGCTTCGCTGGTGCGCGGTGTGGGCGGGCCGCCACGAAAGGCGGAAAAATCGACGACGCTGTACAGTGTGCCGCGCACATTGCTTAGTCCGGCAAACCACGGTTTGGTTAGCGGCACGGGGGTGAGTTCGGTCAGCGGAATGACTTCCCCGGAGTCGCCGAGTTCAAGCAGCCAGAGCGCGTTGTCGCCACGACCGGATTCGATGCCCAGCAAGGAGCGCACCGCGTCACCGTGCTTGACCGCGCCGAGGCGCGCATTCAGATTTTGCTGAAACTCGCGGAGGCTGAGGCGTTTGGCCATGGTTCAGTGACTGAGCTCGCTAATCTTGGCGAGCAGCACGGCTTGATCGACCGGCTTGGTAATGTAAGCCTGCGCACCTTGGCGCAGACCCCACACTTTGTCGGTTTCCTGATCTTTGGTGGTGCACAGGATGACCGGGATGTGCTTGGTGCTGTCGTCCCGCGTCAGTGCCCGGGTTGCCTGAAAGCCATTGGTGCCGGGCATGACCACGTCCATCAGAATCAGATCCGGCAGAATCTCCCGGGCGCAGGCGACGCCCTTGTCACCATCTTCTGCGAGGACGACTTGATAGCCCTTGCCACGCAGCAGTTCGGCAAGAAAATGGCGCTCGGTTGGGGAGTCGTCGACGATCAGAATCTTATTGATAGGCATGGGACGTTTTCCGGCGTTTAGCGATCAAGCTGAATGCCCGGCGGATGTTGCCGCTGCGGCTTGGGTGGCGGCTGGTTTGGCGGCTTGTATGGCTGATTGTGCGACATGCTCGGCGACGGTATCGAGCAAGCTGTCTTTGGTAAAAGGTTTGGTCAGGTATTCATCTGAACCGACCATGCGGCCACGGGCGCGATCAAACAGTCCGTCTTTGGATGAGAGCATGATGACGGGTGTGGCGCTGAACTTGGGGTTTTTCTTGATCAGCGCACAGGTTTGATAGCCGTCGAGCCGTGGCATGAGGATGTCGCAAAAGATGACATCGGGTTTGTGATCGTTGATTTTGGCCAGTGCATCAAAGCCATCTTCGGCGAGGATGACGTCGGCACCCGCCTGCTTGAGAAATATCTCTGCACTTTTCCGTATGGTGTTCGAGTCGTCGATCACCATAACCTTGATGCCACTGAGGCGGGGAATATCGCTCACGCTACGCCTTTACTAGTCAGGGCAATGCCTTAGATTTGCACCATCTCGAAGTCTTCCTTGCGGGCGTTGCATTCCGGGCAGGACCAATTCGGGGGCACGTCGGCCCAGCGGGTGCCGGGGGCCAGGCCCTCGTCGGGAGCGCCTGCGGCTTCATCGTAAATCCAGCCACAAATCAGGCACATCCAGGTGGTCAGGTCGGCTTGGGAAACGTCGGTCGTCATGATGATCGGTGAGTTAGAATCGACGGGCATCTTAGCAGGCTGTTCAGCGTGTTGCAGAGCCGTAGCGGCAATGTTCCAGCATGCCAACGCGCCTCCACTCCGGTAATCCCCCTTCTGCGATACCACACCATGAATTCGCCGCGCAGCTCCGACGCCCACGCCAGCTCCAGCAACTCCAATGCCAATCCCAATGCCGGTGACGAGTGCTTTTCACTGCCCGTGGTCATGTCGTTCGCGGCCTCTGACCCCACGTCTGGCGCTGGCAGTCAGGCCGACATCCTGACTATCGCCAGTCTGGGTTGTCACCCGCTGGCAGTGATTACCGCGCTGACGGTGCAGGACACCGTGGGCGTTGAGGCGGTGTTGCCGATTGATGCCGGCTGGGTGGTGGATCAGGCACGTGCCGTGCTGGAAGACATGCCGGTGGCGGCCTTCAAGTTGGGGATGCTGGGCAGTGTCGACGTGGTGGCGGGCATTGCCGAAATTTTGGCGGACTACCCCGATATTCCGGTGATTTTTGATCCGGTATTGGCCTCCGGGCGTGGCGATCAACTGGCTAACGAGGAAATCGTCGAAGCCATGATGGGCCTGCTGCTGCCACAAACCACGATCCTGACCCCCAATACGCTGGAGCTGCGTCGTTTGGCCCAGGAGCTAATCGGTGAGGACAGCGACGAAGAGCTCTCCTTGCCCAACGCAGCGCGCGCGCTCGTGGAAGCCGGTAGTGAATATGTGCTGGTCACCGGCACGCATGATCACTCGGAGCAGGTGATCAATACGCTCTATGGTCAGCGTGGCGTGATCCGCAGCGATGCGTGGGAGCGCTTGCCCGGCAGCTACCATGGCTCGGGGTGCACCTTGGCCGCGGCGATTGCTGCCCATTTGGCCTTGGGCACCGATCTGCCGGAAGCCGTTTTTGGCGCACAAAAATTTACCTGGCACACCTTGGCGGGCGGGTATCGTCCCGGCATGGGGCAGTTCATTCCCGATCGCCTTTTTTGGGCGCGCGATGTGGCTGATGAAGGGGATGATGAGGATGGTGATGATGCCGCACCGGAGGCCTCGTGAAGCGTGAGGCCTTGCGCGGTTTATACGCGATCACCCCGGACGACCTGATGTTGCCGCGCTTGTTGGCCTTGGTCAAAGCCGCGCTCCAGGGCGGCGTGCGCATCGTGCAATATCGCAACAAAAGCGTCTCCCGCGAACTGCAGCACATTCAGGCGCGCGCGCTGCTGTCCGTCTGCCGTATCGCTGGGGCGCGGCTGATCATTAATGATGACGTCTGGCTCGCGCTGGAAATTGGCGCCGATGGCGCGCATATCGGCCGTGACGATGCACCCGGCGGCTCGCTACAGGCCGCACGCGAGGCGCTCGGCCCGAACCGCATACTCGGCGTCTCCTGCTACAACGATATCGCGTGCGCCGAAGCGGCCGCTCAAGCGGGGGCTGATTATCTGGCGATAGGCAGCGTGTTTGCTTCGGCCACGAAACCCGCTGCGGCACGCGCTTCCCTCGATACCGTGCGCGAAGTCTGCCGGCGTTTTGACCTCCCGGTATGTGCGATTGGCGGCATTACGCTCGACAATGCTCCCTCTGTTATCGAAGCTGGCGCAGACATGCTGGCCGTGCTATCAAGCCTGTTTGACGTGATGGATATCCGCAAGCAGGCCGAACAATTTCAGACGCTCTTCCCGGTAACCACCTCCGTCGCCACTCCGGCGTAATTTTCCTATCGCAACGAATCATGACCAATCAAAACGAAGCCCTCTTTGCCCGTGCCCAGAAAACCATTCCCGGTGGCGTGAATTCGCCCGTTCGTGCGTTTCGCTCGGTCGGCGGCACGCCGCGGTTTTTTGCTCGTGGGGAGGGCGCGTATGTGTGGGACGCTAATGGTCAGCGCTACATTGACTACGTGGGCTCGTGGGGGCCATTGATTCTTGGCCATGCTGATCCCGATACCGTCCAGGCCGTGCAGCGCGCCGCCTCACAGGGGCTGAGTTTTGGCGCGCCGACCGAAGGCGAAATCGAGTTGGCCGAGCTGTTGATCTCGCGTGTGCCGAGCATGGACATGGTGCGCATGGTCTCGTCGGGAACGGAAGCCACCATGAGTGCGATCCGTCTGGCACGTGGCTTTACTGGTCGCGATGCCTTCATCAAGTTTGAAGGCTGTTATCACGGGCACGGCGATAGCCTGCTGGTGAAGGCCGGGTCAGGTCTGCTCACCTTTGGTAACCCGTCGTCCGGTGGTGTTCCGGCTGATCTGGCCCAGCATACGCTGGTGCTCGACTACAACAATCCGCAGCAGTTGCGCGAGGCCTTTGCCAAGCTTGGCGAAAAGATCGCCGCCGTGATCGTTGAGCCAGTCGCCGGCAACATGAATCTGATTGTGCCCACCCAAGAGTTTCTTAACACCATGCGCGAGCTATGCACGCAGTACGGCGCGGTGCTGATTTTTGACGAGGTGATGACGGGCTTCCGTGTCGGTCCCGGCTCGGCGCAAGGCTTGTTTGGCATCACGCCGGACCTGTCCACCTTTGGCAAAATTGTCGGCGGCGGCATGCCGCTAGGCGCCTTTGGTGGCCGCCGCGAGATCATGGAAAAGATTGCGCCGCTTGGCCCGGTTTATCAGGCCGGCACGCTCTCGGGCAATCCGCTGTCTGTCGCGGCCGGTTTGGTCACCCTCAAGAAAATTGCCGCGCCCGGCTTCTATGAAGCGCTCAGCGCCAAGACCACGGCGCTGGTCGAGGGCTTGTCTGCCGCTGCCAAGGCGGCGGGGGTGACGTTCTCGGCCCAATCGGTGGGCGGCATGTTCGGCGTGTACTTTGCCGCGACACCGCCGACCGGTTTTGCCGAGGTCATGAAGTGTGATTCGGCGGCGTTCAACCAGTTCTTCCACGGCATGCTCGCCGAAGGCGTCTACTTTGCCCCGGCGGCGTTTGAAGCAGGTTTCGTCTCGGCGGTGCATAGCGATGCAGATATTGCCCAGACGGTGGCCGCGGCGGCGAAAGTATTTGCCGCGATGAAAGCGTAAATGTAGACCTAAGCGCTGGTTTGTTTTCGGCGGCGCGCTGGTTAAGCGCTCGCTGATTTACTCTTGCTGCCGATCTTGCTTTCGGTACCGGCGATCAGTTTGCTGATGTTGCTGCGGTGACGCAGGATCAGCACCGCGCTCATGACCAGCAGGCAGCCGACCATCACCGGGTCGGCATAGAGCCACCAGGCTGCGAGTGGCGCGACAACTGCGGCGGTCAATGATGCCAGGGAGGAATAGCGTGTTGTCAGCGCAACACCGAGCCAGCACAGTACCGCCAG
>CAZFSH010000044.1:0-13177 GCA_964521935.1 uncultured Propionivibrio sp. | reverse complement strand
CGCATTGAACTGATGGTGGAAAAGTCAGTCCTTGTGGCACGGCGCCAGGCCATGGAAGCGAAAGGTGCGGCCGCCTGGAAGCCGGTCAGCCGGCAGCGTCCGGTAACGGCCGCGTTGCGCGCCTATGCGGCAATGACGACCAGCGCCGATACAGGGGCTATACGCGACGTCACGCAAGTCGAATAAGCTGGCAACCTATAACAACAATTCAAATCATCATTGCGGGGAGAAAAATGAACGCCATCGACATGCTGTTTGGCAACGCAACGCTGCTGCCACAAATTCCAAAAGTGGTTCAGGAACTGATCGATAGTCTGAAAGATGAGGACGTCGACCTAGCGCAGCTGGCTAGCAAAGTGAAGCAGGATCAGGTCATTTCCGCCAAAGTCTTGCGCTTGGCCAACTCCAGCTATTACGGATCAAAAGGCAAAGTTGGCTCCATCGACGAGGCTATTACCTTGATCGGGCTAAACGCCTTCCGCACGCTGATCATTGCTTCTGGCGTTGCCGGTGCGTTCAAACAAGTTCCCGGGCTGGACCTGGCCGCGTTCTGGAAAAACAGCATGCTGGTGGCGAACATCGCCAAGGCGCTGGCCCGTTCAAACAAACTCGACGCCGAAGCGGCGTTTACCATCGGCTTGATGCACGGCATCGGCCAGCTGATGCTCCACCTGGGATTCCCGGATGGCGCTGCCAAGGTCGCGGCCAACTGTAAAGGCACCAGCGTCGGCGAGCGCAAAGCGGTGGAGCGCACGCTGCTGCAAATTGATCACTGTCAGGTCGGCGCCGAACTCGCCAAACGCTGGCATTTTCCCGCCGAGATTCAGGACAGCATCCTGCACTATGCCGACCCCATTAACGGCAACCTTCACGCCAAAGTGGTGCACACTGCCGTGCTGGTCGCGCAGGAGTTGGCTGCTGGCCAGTCTTCCGAGCAAATATTCAGTATCGTCCCCGAGAATTGCCGGGACGCCTTACATCTTGAACTCGCCTGGTTCACTGACCGTGAAGACGCATTTGCTGCCTTGCTGGCCGACACCGCTTCACTCGTCTGAGAACAGCAAACCGGAAAGCTTGGCAAACGGTTCGCTGGGCTTTTTGGCAGGTATTCACGCTTTCGCGTCGGGGCATCGTCGGGCATAGTGCAGCCATCATAACCGCCTGCCTGGAGCCAACATGGCCGACAGAAGCTCCCTTAAATTTCTCGTGGTCGATGATTTTTCGACCATGCGTCGCATCGTGCGCAACCTGCTCAAAGAGCTGGGCTTCACCCACGTGGAAGAAGCGGAGGATGGCGCCATTGCGCTCGATAAATTGCGCGCCAACAAGTACGACTTTGTCGTGTCCGACTGGAACATGCCCAACATGGATGGTCTGACGTTGCTGCAAAGCGTGCGCGCCGATCCCAACCTCAAAACGCTGCCGTTTCTGATGATTACCGCAGAAGCGAAAAAAGAAAATATCATCGCAGCGGCGCAAGCAGGCGCATCGGGCTACATCGTCAAGCCATTTACGGCTGGGACGCTGCAGGAAAAAATGGACAAAATATTTGAAAAGCTGGGGATGTAATGGCAACCAAGGCGAAAGCAAGCAAAACCAAAGTGGCCGGCAAGGTCAGCGCAGTGGCAAAAACAAAACCCGCGGGTTTCCCCGCGGGGAAACCCATGATGAAATCGGCGACGCAATCAGCCATGAAAAAGCCGACCACAAAATCGGTAGCACCCGTCAAGCCGGAAAAGGTAGCCGCTACGGGTGATGTGCTGAAGCAACTCAAATCACTGGCCAAGGAATTGAACAAGGCCGCCAAAGGACTGGAGTCACGCAAGGGCAGCAAGGGACAACCGAAAGAAATTTCGACCGTCCTGGGTAATGTCGAACGCATGACAGCTGAAGCGGCGACCACCTCCCTGTTTGAAGCCGAGCTGGCGCAGCAATCGGTCAAAGCAACCCTCGATGTACTGGGTAAAAACTGGTCGCGCGAGCTCATTGAAAAATCGCTCAAGCAAGTCAATGATCACCTGACCAACATCATTGTTGCCCAGGAATTCCAGGATCTGGCCGGCCAATCCATTCGCCAGGCTATCAAGGCGCTGGTCGGTGCCATCATCATGGTCGAAGGCGGCGGCCCGACAGAAGAACGCCGTTTGTCACAAAGTGAAATTGATGGCTTGTTGCAAAATCTGATGCCCTGATGCGTCCTCCCGCACAGTAAATACTGCCGCGGGAGTAAGATCAGAACCCGACGCTGGGCAACCCGGCGCGCCGACATAATCATTTACTCAAAGGAGTCAGTATGAAGTCACTCGTTGTTTCGACCCTCATCGCCGCTGGTCTGATCGCTTCTGCGCCGGCTTTCGCCAATAAAGATCTGGCCACCAAGAGCGGCTGCATGGCGTGCCATGCGGTTGACAAGAAGGTTGTTGGTCCCGGCTACAACGAAGTCGCCGCCAAATACAAAGGTGACGCTGGCGCCGAAGCCAAGCTGATCGCCAAGGTCAAGGCTGGTGGTTCCGGCGTCTGGGGTGCGATTCCGATGCCGCCGAATGCCGCCGTCAAGGATGAAGACATCAAGACCTTGGTCAAGTGGATTCTGGCTGGCGCCAAGTAAACCAGTCTCCAGTAAGGCCGACAAGGCGGGCTGCCCAATCAAGGCAAACCCGCCTTTTTATTTAAAGCCTACGGAATCACCCATCTGATCCCGCTATCAGGCTGATTGACAACAAGGGGCACCCCTTGTCACAATCGCAGCACGCGGCAGGATGTCGATGTAGCTGTTGTTGCTGCACCGCTGCTGATCCGGCGTCACAGGTATCACCTACTGCAATCCCTCATATCTCGAATGGAGTCATCAATGAAATTCCCCGTCAAGGCAGTATCGTTGTCAGTGATCGCCGCGGTAGCCATTATTGGCTGCGGCAAAAAAGAAGAAGCGCCGGCACCCGCGCCAGCCGCCCCCCCCGCACCCGCCGTTACCGTGATCAAGATTGGTAGCGTTGCACCGCTGACCGGTGGTATCGCCCACCTGGGTAAAGACAACGAAAACGGCGTGCGTCTGGCTGTTGATGAAGCCAACAAGGCTGGCATCAAGATCGGCGGCGCTCCGGTCAAATTCGAAATGGTTGGCGAAGACGACCAAGGCGACCCGAAAGTGGGCAACACCGTTGCCCAGAAACTGGTTGACGCTAAAGTTGCCGGTATCGTCGGTCACCTGAACTCGGGCACCACCATCCCCGCTTCGGCGATCTACAACCAGGCTGGCATCCCCGTTATTTCTGGCTCGGCCACCAACCCCGCTTACACCGAGCAAGGCTTCAAGGTTGCCTTCCGTGTTGTCGGTCGTGACGACCAGCAAGGCCCCGCCGCTGCCAACTACCTGCTGATCGGCAAGCCCAAGACTGTCGCTGTGATCGACGATGCCACCGCCTACGGTGAAGGCCTGGCCAACGAAGTCGAGAAGACCCTGAAAGCCGCTGGCGTCAAGGTTCTGCCCCGTGAAAAGGGTACCGACAAGACGGTTGACTGGAAAGCCGTGCTGACCAAGATCAAAGGCAAGAAGCCCGATGCCGTGTTCTACGGCGGCATGGACGCCACCGGTGGCCCGCTGCTCAAGCAGGCTCGTGAGCTGGGCATCAAGGGCACCTTCGCTTTCGGTGACGGCGCTTGTACCGACAAGATGGCCGAGCTGGCTGGCGACGCCGCTGAAGGTCTGGTCTGTACCCAAGCCGGCATCCCGGTTCAGGCTTCAGGCAAGAAGTTCCTTGATTCCTACAAAGCTGCCTTCAAGGTTGACCCGATCCTCTACGCTCCCTTCACCTACGATGCGGCCAACCTGCTGATCGAAGCGATGAAGAAAGCTGACTCGGCTGATCCCGCCAAGTACCTGGCTGCGCTGGCTGCCAGCAACTACAACGGCGCTTCGGGCAACATCCAGTTCGACGAGAAGGGTGACCGCAAGGACGCCGAAATGACGGTGTTCATCATGAAGGGTGGCAAGGTTGTTCCCGAAGCCATCATCAAGGCGGGCAAGTCGATGTCGCTGGATGAGTACACCGCCGCTGCGGGTGCTGCACCGGCTGCAGCCCCGGCACCTGCCGAGACCCCGGCAGCGTCTGCTGCTCCGGCCAAGCCCTAATCCAGTCAATCGGGTTAGCATGATCAAAACGGCACCCCAACGGGTGCCGTTTTTTTTAGTGAGAACATCACTTTCTGTAACACTTCGGTAACATCCGCGCCGTGGATACCTTCATTCAACAATTAATCAATGGCCTGACTACGGGCAGCGTTTACGCTGTCGTGGCACTGGGCTACACCATGGTTTACGGGATCATTCAGCTGATCAACTTCGCACATGGCGAAGTTGTCATGATCGGCGCGATGGTCGCGTTTTCGGTCATCGTCGGTTTAGCGGGCAGCGGTTTGCCGCCCCTCGTGATTGTGACCGCAGGCGTACTCGCCGCAATCCCCAGCTGCATGGTCATCGGCTACCTGCTGGAGCGCGTGGCCTACCGCCCGCTGCGCCATGCACCACGTCTGGCACCGCTTATCACCGCGATTGGCATGTCCATCATCCTGCAACACCTGGCGCTGCTGGTCTGGGGCCGCAACCCGATTGCCTTCCCGCAGATCATCAACAACCCGACCTTTGCCATCGGTGGTGCCGCCATCAGTGGCGTTCAGCTCGCCATCATCGGACTCTCGGTGGTCATGATGGCCGGACTCACCTGGTTTGTCTTCCGCACCAAATTCGGTATCGCCATGCGCGCCACTGCAGAAGATGTCCGCGTCGCCGCCCTCATGGGTATCAACGCCAATGGCGTCATTGCCGCCACCTTCGTGGTGGGCGCTGGTTTAGGCGCCATTGCCGGCGTCATGTTCGGCACCTATTACGGCATCGTGCATTACACGATGGGCTTTACCTTGGGCCTGAAAGCCTTTTCAGCAGCGGTTCTCGGCGGCATCGGCAATATCGCCGGCGCCATGGTCGGCGGCATTCTTCTCGGCCTGGTCGAAGCCATGGGCTCCGGCTACATCGGCGAAATTTCCGACCTGTGCAAATGGCCAGGCGGCGGCACCAGCTACCTCGTTGAACAATGTGCCGAGGGCGGCAACTTTGTGCTCTTCGGCAGTAACTATCAGGATGTCTTTGCCTTCCTCATGCTGATCCTGGTGCTGGTTTTCCGTCCGTCCGGCTTGCTGGGCGAGCGTGTTGCGGAGCGTGCGTGATGGCCTTTCTCGATAAACGCAATAAGTTCGGGCTGCTGCTTCTGGCGGCCGCCCTGATCATCCTGCCCTTCATGCTGGCCTCGGTCAGTACGGCATGGGTGCGCATTCTTAATTTCGCCATCCTCTACGTCTTCCTGGCACTGGGCCTGAATATCGTGGTTGGCTTTGCCGGTCTGCTCGACCTCGGCTACATCGCTTTTTATGCCGTAGGCGCCTATGTGTATGCCTTGCTGGCCTCGCCGCATTTCGGTCTGCACCTGCCCTTCTGGGTAATTGTGCCCATTGGCGCAGCGGTAGCCTGCGTCGCCGGTATGGTTCTGGGTGCGCCAACACTGAAGCTACGCGGTGACTACCTGGCCATCGTCACGCTGGGTTTCGGTGAAATCGTTCGGGTGTTCATGAACAATCTGTCCAATCCGATCAACATCACCAACGGTCCCAAAGGCATTACCTTGATCGACTCGTTCAAGATTGGCAGTTTTGATCTGGGCAAGCCCGATGTCTTCTTCGGCCTGATCTTTAGTGGCCCGATCAAGTATTACTACCTGTTGCTGATCGTGTTGCTCGCCGTTGTCGTGATCAATCTGCGCCTGAAAAACTCCCGCATCGGTCGTGCTTGGGTCGCCATTCGCGAAGACGAAGTGGCTGCCAAAGCCACCGGCATCAACACGCGCAATATCAAGCTGCTGGCCTTTGCCATGGGTGCCTCGTTTGGCGGCATCGCTGGTGGCATGTTTGCCGCAATTCAGGGCTTCATCAGTCCCGAGAGCTTCGTCCTGACCGAGTCGACGATGATTCTCGCCATGGTGGTGCTGGGCGGCATGGGCAACATCTGGGGGGTGATCGCCGGGGCATTGATGCTGTCCTTCGTTCCCGAGCTCTTGCGCTACACGGTAGAACCGGTTCAACACGCCTTGATTGGCCACGTGGTCATTGAGCCAGAAGTGCTGCGTATGCTGATTTTTGGTATCGCCATGGTGCTGACCATGCGCTTCATGCCGGCCGGTTTGTGGCCCGAAGCCCGCCATCGTCGTGAGATGGAGGGCAAGAAGTAATGAGTGCGACCAATAACGAAGTCCTGATGGAGTCACGCGGGGTCGGCAAGCGCTTTGGCGGCGTGCAAGCGCTCAAAGACGTCTCGCTGACCATCCGGCGTAACGAAATCTACGGCCTCATCGGCCCGAATGGCGCTGGCAAGACTACCTTCTTCAATGTGCTCACGGGTCTGTACCAGCGTGATGATGGCGAGGTACTCTTTGACGGCCAGGTGCTCAATCTGACCAGCCCACACGAAGTCGCCAAAGTAGGCATTGCCCGCACCTTCCAGAACATTCGCCTGTTCGGCAACATGACGGCGCTGGAAAACGTCATGGTCGGGCGTCATGTACGTACCCACCAAACCGTCTTTGGCGCGATCTTTCATACCAAAGCGGAACGCGCCGAAGAGGCAGCGATCAAACGGCGGGCGACCGAGCTGCTGCACTACGTTGGCATTGCCGATCGCGCGGATGATTTGTCGAAGAATCTTTCCTACGGCGATCAGCGTCGTCTGGAAATCGCTCGTGCGCTGGCCACTGAGCCGAAACTGCTGGCGCTGGACGAACCCGCCGCCGGTATGAACGCCACCGAGACCGCCGGCCTGCGCACGCTGATTGAAGGCTTGCGCAATGACGGTCTGACCGTGCTGCTGATCGAACATGACGTCAAGCTGGTGATGGGTCTGTGTGACCGTGTTGCCGTGCTCGACTACGGTCAGAAGATTGCCGAAGACGTACCCGCCGTGGTGCGCGCCAACCCCAAAGTGATCGAGGCCTACATTGGCACAAGCTCTCATTGAAGCCCTGAACCTGGAGGTTCGTTACGGTGGCATCGCCGCCGTCAAGGGCATTTCCTTCGCCGTTGAAGCGGGCGAAATGGTCTGCATGATCGGCGCCAATGGCGCTGGCAAAACCTCCACGCTCAAAGCACTGGCACGCATGATTCCCTGCCGTGGCGAAATCCACTACGGCAAGGAACGTATTGACGCGCTACCCAGCCATGACCTGATTGCCAAGGGCTTGGCCCTCGTCCCGGAAGGTCGTGGGGTGTTTGCCCGCCTGACGATTCATGAAAATCTAGTCATGGGGGCGTATCACCGCAATGATCAGGCTGACATCGATGCCGACCTGGACAAGATTTACGGCATGTTGCCGCGTTTGAAAGAGCGCGACAAGCAACTCGCTGGCACGCTCTCGGGCGGCGAACAGCAAATGCTGGCGATTGGCCGCGCCATCATGGGGCGCCCCAAGCTGCTCTTGCTTGACGAGCCGTCGATGGGCCTAGCCCCGATCATGGTCGAGAAGATTTTTGAAGTGATCAAGGGCGTTGCCGCCCAAGGCGTAACCATTCTGCTGGTCGAGCAAAACGCCAAGCTGGCGCTGGAAGTGTGCTCACGCGGCTACGTCATGGAAAGCGGTCGCATCACCGTCTCCGACACCTCGGCAAACCTGCTGGCCGATTCGCGCGTACGCGCCGCCTATCTGGGAGAGTAGGCAAGCACGGTATGGAGTTTGAGATTGTCGGCGTCATCGATCGAATCGAGACAATCGCTGAAGGCCAAGGTATTCGCGAGCTTTCACTACTCCGCCAACGCTTTGGCCTGGGCAACTGGAAAAAGAAGAAAGGCGTAGCCACGCTACGCTTGCCGGGTGGCACTCTGGCACTGGCAGAGCTACACTGGTATGAGGCTCATGGTATTGGCAAAGTGAAACTCAAAATAAAGGAGTGGCTATGAAATTCGTCGTGTGCGTTTCTCGCGAAGGCTTCGGCCAATTTTCTGCCGACGATTTGACGCTAGGCCGCTTGTATGAAGTCGTCGCGCCAGCAGACGCCAAGCAGATGCTGCGCGTGATTGATGACAGCGGCGAGGACTATCTCTATCCCGCCAATCTATTTGCCAGCGTAGAGCTTCAAGCGCCGACCGCACAACGTTTGCACGAGTTGCTCGCCGCCTGAAAATCAGTCACTGTAGTACGGCGCATGTCCGCCCACAGCGACTGACTTTTACCTGTCTTAGTTTTCCGAAAAGGTAAACGAGTCGGCAAAAAACTCCGCTTCGGGCAGACCGGCCGCCAGATAGTCTGCCTTGGCCGCATCAATCATGGCCGGAGCGCCGCAGGCATAGACCTGAAAGCCGGACAAATCCGGGTGATCGTCCAGCACGGCACGATGCACCAGCCCCTGGCGTCCGGCCCAGGTTTCATCGGATAACACCGGCACGAACTTCACCTGACTGTGGGCCGCCACCCACTGTGTGGGCACCTCGGCGAGATACAAACCGCTCTGGTCGCGGGCGCCCCAATACACGTACATCGGACGGGTGATGCCCTTATGCAGCGCATCGTCGACCAATGACTTGATCGGCGCGAAACCGGTGCCGCCAGCCAACAGGATCAGCGGCTTGGTTGACTCCTCGCGCAGGTAGAACGTGCCCAGCGGCCCCTGCAGGCGCAGGATGTCTTTTTCCTTCATCGTGTTGAACACGTGTTCGGTAAACATCCCTCCGGCCACCAGACGAATATGCAGCGTCAGGAATTCGTCGTCGTGCGGCGCGTTGGCAATCGAAAAGGCGCGGCGCTTGCCATCCTTGAGCATGAACTCGATGTATTGGCCAGCATGAAACTGCAAACGTTCGTTGGTCGGCAGCTTCAACGACAGCTTGATCACGTCCGGTGCCAGCCGCTCGATGCGGTGCACGCGGGTCGGCAGGATGCGCACCGGGAAGGCATCGCCGCCCACTTCACGGCACTCGACCACCACGTCCGAAATCGCGGTGGCGCAGCACATGAGTGCCTTGCCGGCCGCGCGTTCCTCCGCGCTTAGCGCCTTCTCCTGGGCCTTGCCATGATCAACTGCACCACTGATTACCGTGCATTTGCAGCTGCCACACGCGCCGTTCTTGCACCCGTAGGCCACGGTATAGCCGGCATCCAGCGCCGCCTGCAGCAACGTGGTATCGGCGGTCACGTCATACTCGTGATTGCTCGGCGTGAGGGTGACGCGGAAAGAGGATGGGGAAGTGGCGGGCGATGAGCTCATGCGATACTCGATTCCATGCAGCGGTTATTGATCGTGGGCTGTGGCGACGTAGTCCGTCGCGCATTGCCCCAACTGAAAAAACGGTGGCGGATTATCGCACTGGTGCGCCAGCGCGACCCGGCACTTTCCGCCATCGGCGTGCGCCAGATTGTCGGCGACCTGGATACCCCCGCCACGCTACGGCGCCTGGCAGGCATTGCCGATGCGGTGATCCACTCGGCGCCACCGCCGCTCACCGGCAGCCGTGACCCGCGTACGCGGCATCTGTTGGCCGCACTGGCCCGTGGCGCCGTGCCACAGCGGCTGACTTATATCAGCACCAGCGGCGTCTATGGCGACTGCGCGGGGGCGCTGGTGCCCGAAACGCGGGCGCTGAATGCGCAGTCACCCCGCGCCGCGCGCCGCGTCGATGCCGAGCAGCAGTTGCGCGCCTTTGGCAAGCGTACGGGTTGCGTGGTGAGCATTTTGCGTGCGCCCGGCATCTACGCCAGCGACCGTCTGCCGCTGGAACGCCTGCACAAATCGCTGCCACTGCTACAGGCCAGCGAAGACAGTTACACCAACCACATTCACGCTGACGATCTCGCCCGCGCGTGCAGCGCTGCCTTGCGCTACGGACGTCCGGGGCGTGCCTACAACCTCAGTGATGATTCCGCGCTGGCCATGGGCGACTGGTTTGACCAGCTGGCCGATGTCTTTAACCTGCCGCGCGCGCCGCGCGTCTCCCGTGCTCAAGCGCAGGCGCAGTTGCCGCCCATGCAATGGTCATTCATGCGCGAGTCACGGCGACTGTGCAACACGCGCATGAAGCGCGAACTTAAACTGCGTCTCCATTTCCCTACTGTTACCGCCGGCATTGCTGCCGCGCGTTCTGCATGATGGCCTACCTCTGGATAAAAGCTTTCCACATCGTTTTCGTCGTCAGCTGGTTCGCCGGCCTGTTTTACCTGCCGCGCATCTTCGTCAATCTGGCGATGGTGCCGGCCGAGAGCAGCGCCGAACGCGAGCGCTTGTTGCTCATGGCCGGCAAGCTATTTCGCTTCGTCACGCCGATTGCCTGGCTATCGATGGGTCTGGGCCTGTGGCTGTGGCTCGGCTTCGGCGTCAGCGGTGGCTGGCTGCATGCCAAACTGGCACTCGTGGTCGGCTTGGTGATTTATCACCGTTATTGCGGAACGCTGCTCAAACAATTTATCGCCGGCACCTGCACACGCAGCCACGTGTGGTTCCGTTTTTTCAATGAAGTCCCTGTGCTCGCGCTCATCGCCGTGTGCATTCTTGTGGTGGTAAAACCATTTTGACCAGCGAAAACTCTTCTCCCAAGCGGCGCGTTGTCCGCGCAAGCACTAGCACCAGCGCCAGCCGCCCTGAGCCGCGCAACGCCCAGAAAGCTGCCAACACCGGCAACATTTTTTGCCCCTGCCCGCGCGGACTGGAAGCCCTGCTGGTGGAAGACATGCAGGCGGCCGGTGGCCAGAACGCCGCGGCCGTGCCCGGCGGTGCCCATTGCGTCGGTGGGCGCGATGTCGAATACCGGTTGAACCTCGAATCGCGCATTGCCACGCGCGTGTTGCGTCGCGTTACCGCCGCCGAGTATCGCAGCGAGGCCGACATCTACCGCATGGCCTACGAGATCAACTGGTCACGGCTGTTTCTGGTCACGCGCACGATACGGGTGTACACCACCGCGATTCGCTCGCCGCTCAAAAGCCTCGAATACATCACGCTCAAGGTCAAAGATGCCATCTGTGACCGCTTCAATGCCGAGATCTCACGGCGGCCGTCGGTCGATACCAAATACCCCGATGTGCGCCTGCATTTGTTCCTGACCGCGAATGAGGCCACGCTCTACCTCGACACCTCGGGCGAGGCGCTGTATCAGCGTGGTCACAAGCTGGCCAAAGTCGAAGCGCCGCTCAAGGAAAACCTCGCCGCCGGCATCCTGCGCCTGACCGGTTGGCAACCCGGCACACCGCTGCTCGACCCGATGTGTGGCAGCGGCACCTTTCTGCTCGAAGCCGCGCAGATGGCGCTCGATGATGCCCCCGGCCTGTCGCGCGACACCAGCGAATTTGGCTTCACGCGCCTGGCTGACTTTGATGCCGAACTGTGGCGCGGCCTGCAAAAGTCAGCCGCTGTGAGACGGCGCGAAGTCCCCGCTGGCGGCCTGCAGTTATTCGCCAGCGACATTTCGCGCGATGCGGTATTACGCACCCAGCAAAATCTGGCGCACGCAGGGCTGGACGATCTGGTGACATTTGACACCGCCGATCTGCTGCAGCGCGCGGCGCCGGCCGAGTCAGGCGTACTGGTCAGCAACCCGCCCTATGGCGAACGCCTGGAAGACAACGCAGCAATGATGGCCTTCTACCCCAAGCTCGGTGATGCGCTCAAGCAGCACTTTGTCGGCTGGCGCTGCTGGTTTCTGTCCGCCGATACCGGCTTACCCAAAGGCATACGGCTGTCAGTGAACCGAAAAATCCCGTTGTACAACGGCCCGCTCGAATGCCGCTTGTATAACATCGACATCGTCGCCGGGAGTGCCCGGCGGTAGCATCGGTTAACTGTGCGATCTCCCCACTATGCGTTATCTGTCTTCGTTGCGTTTCTTACTGTTATTCGCCGCGTTCATTGCGCCAGCGCAGGCACAGGAACTGCCGTCGCTATGCCACGACGATACCGACAATTTTCCCTGGCTGATCAAAGATGGCAAGGGCTTGAATAACGTCCTGGTTGATATGGCAAGCCGCCGCAGCGGCGTTCGCTTCAATCAGACAGCTCAACCCTGGAAACGCTGCCTGTACAACATTGAGCAGGGAAAGGTCGCCGGTGGCTTTGCCGCCAGCTACAGCGACGAACGGGCGGCCTATGCCGCCTTCCCCAGCACCGCCAACGGCAAACCCGACCCCGCGCGGCGACTCAAATCCGATGGCTACTCACTTTACCGGTTGAAGACCGGCAAGGCCCGTTGGGATGGTGACAAATTCCTCGATCTGACAGCCCCTATCGGTTCCATCCTTGGCTATGCGTCTACCGCCGAGCTGAGGCAGTTGGGGGCACCGGTCATCGAATATCACGAACCACCGACGCTGGCCATGCAGCATTTGCTCAAGGGGCACGTGCCCTTGCTTGCCTTGATGACCTACGAGGGCGATTCCCAGTTGGCTGACCCGAAAATTTCGGCGCTGGTCGAAAAAGTGCCCTCACCCTTCGTGCCCAAGCCGTATTACGTGGTGTTCAACAAGACGTATTACCTCGCTAACCGGAAAGACGTCGAGGCCTTCTGGGCGGCTCTGGCCCTCGCACGCGAATCGTCGGAGTTCAAAAAACAGCTACGCCAGGAAACAGACAAGATTGCCACCAAGCCCTCCGGGCACTAAACAACAAGGGCACCCGAAGGTGCCCTTGTTGTGGTCGCCGTGGTGATGGATACGGCGCAAATGTCTAACGATAGTTAAACGATATCGAGATGCTGAATACCGCTGTTGCGATCTGCGGACGCTGATTCCTTGCCATGTAGCTTGATTTGCAGGCGTACTTCGTTCATCGAGTCGGCAAAGCGCAGCGCATCTTCGTAACTGATGCGATCCGCCTCGTAGAGGTCGAACAAAGCTTGGTCAAACGTCTGCATGCCAAGCTCGCGCGACTTTTTCATGATCTCTTTGATCTCGGCGATCTCGCCCTTGGCGATCAGGTCGGAGATCAGCGGCGAATTGAGCAGCACTTCCACCGCTGCGGCCCGCCCTTTGCCTTCTTTGACCGGAATCAGCCGTTGCGAAACGATGGCCTTGAGGTTGAGCGACAAATCCATGAACAGCTGCTGGTGCCGCTCTTCCGGGAAAAAGTTGATGATGCGCGTCATCGCCTGATTGGAGTT
>CAZFSH010000043.1:0-13282 GCA_964521935.1 uncultured Propionivibrio sp. | reverse complement strand
TGTACCTTCCCCTCAAAATCGCTGGCTGGTGTCGGCGTCATGTTCTATGTGCTGCTCGCCACGCGCGCCGAACTTCGCCAGCGTGGTGCGTTTGCCGCGGGCAAAGAACCCAACCTGGCCACCCTGCTTGACCTTGTCGCCCTCGGCACCGTCGCCGATGTGGTGTCGCTTGACCGCAATAACCGCATTCTTGTCTCGCAAGGGCTCGCGCGCATGCGCGCCGGCCAGATGCAACCCGGCCTGGCCGCCCTCTTCCGCGTCGCCGGGCGCGACCCTGCCACGGCCGCCGGCTTTGACTTAGGCTTTGCCCTTGGTCCGCGTCTGAACGCCGCTGGCCGGCTATCGTCCATGGAACTGGGCATCGAATGCCTGATCACCGACGACCCCGCCCGTGCGCTCAACATCGCCCAAGAACTTGACGCCACCAACGTCAAACGCCGCAGCATCGAGTCCGACATGCGTGACGATGCGGAGATGCTGCTCGCCGATATCGATGCCGAAGGTCGTGCCAGCCTCACCCTGTTTGATCCGGACTGGCATCAAGGCGTGATCGGCATTCTGGCTGGCCGGGTCAAGGAACAACTGCATCGCCCCACCATTGCACTGGCGCGCAACACACCCGAAGACGGCACGCTCAAAGGCTCCGGCCGCTCTATCCCCGGCCTGCACCTGCGCGACGCACTCGACCTGATCTCCAAACGCCACCCCGATCTGCTGATTCGATTCGGCGGTCACGCCATGGCGGCAGGCCTGACGCTGGAAGAAGATCGCCTGCCGGAATTTGAAGAGGCCTTCGAGCAGGTATGTCAGGAGCTGCTCCCTAAAGCCGCGCTGACGCGCACCCTGGAAACGGATGGCCCCTTGGAAACCGCCTATTTTTCGATTGATTCAGCCAAAAAACTCCGTCAGGAAGTGTGGGGGCAAGGCTTCCCTGCCCCCTTGTTTGATGATGAGTTCACCATCCTCAAGCAGCGAGTTCTCAAAGAGAAACACCTCAAGCTGCAGGTCGAAAAAAACGGCCAGCGCCACGACGCGATCTGGTTCAACTATGCCGGCACGATCGGCGATCACGCACGGCTCGTCTACACCCTCGACATCAATGAATGGAACGGTGAAGAGCGGGTGCAACTGCTGGTACAGCACGCCGGTTGAGTGGCATCAGGCCGTCCCATTAGGTCAACAATTCGCCCCATATTGTCATGTTCACCTGATTCCTCACGCGTAACTTTCTCCCTCATCAAAGTAAGGTTATGGAGGATGAGATGCGCTTCAAGGAAAAAGTGGTTCTGGTCACTGGTGGCTCAGAGGGCTTGGGAAAAGGCATCGTTGAAGCCTTTGTGCGTGAAGGTGCACGGGTTGCTGTCAATGGCCGTAACAAGGAAAAACTGGCAAACGCCCTGGACACCATCCGGCAAAACACCCATGCCGGTCATAACGATGTCATTGGGGTGGCCGCAGACATTGGCGACAGTCGCAGTGTCAGCGCGATGTTTGCCGACATCATCGCTCACTTCGGCACTCTCGATATCCTCATCAATAACGCCGCATTAACCCCGGCGGATGCCGAAAGCGCCAAGGCTCGCATCGACTTCATGCAAATGACGACGACGCCGACCCCGAAACATTCGCTGCAGGTCACCAGCCAGATGTCCGATGAACGCTGGCTGCAAATGATCAATACCAACCTCAACGGCTTGTTCTACTGTACGCGTGAAGCCTTGCGCATCATGGAACCCAAGCGTTACGGCAAGATTGTCAATGTCGGCTCGATTTCCGGTATCAGCGGCTTGTCCGCACATAGCCCGCACTACTCCGCCTCGAAAGGCGGCATGGTGGCCTTTACCAAATCGGTGGCGGTGGAAGTGGCCGGTGCCGGCATCAACGTGAATTGCATCGCTGCCGGAGGCATTGCAACCGATGGCTGGAATGAAGCCGCGAATCGCGGTGGCGCCGGCTTTATGGGCCAAGTCATGCAGATGATTCCCGCCGGACGCATGGGAACCATTGAGGAATACGCCTCGTTGGCGCTGTATTTGTCGAGCGATGACGCCGGCTATCTGATGGGTCAGATCATCAGCCCCAATGGCGGCATGCTGACCTGATTGACTCGGCACCCCACAACACTACCCAATCAAGGAGAACCACCATGAATGCCCCAGAAAAAATTTCTGCGTATTCGGCTCAAGAGGCCGCACTGATCGATGGCAAACGTGCCGTCCATGAAAACGTCTCGGAACGTGCTTTGCGTTTATTCGAGCGCGCCCGCCGCTCCGGTCAGCCGCGGGTGGCGCTGGAACGTGCGGTTTACTTTACCGAGTCGTTCAAACAGACCGAAGGCCAGCCCATCGTGCTGCGCTGGGCCAAAGCACTGCTGCACACCACACAACACATCAGCATCAGCATTTTTGAGGATGAACTGATCGTTGGTCGCCCCAACAACTGGTTTGGCAAGCACGGCATCATCTATCCCGAACTGGACGGCAGTTTGATGCTCGGCGCCATTGATGTGTTCCGCGAGGCGTTGGCCAAAGGCAGCCCTGATGCCGTCGTCATCACCGAAGAGGACGAAAAGATCATTCGCGACGTCCTCGCCCCCTACTGGACCGGCCGCGACTTCACGCCCAACTTTATCAAGGCGCTGCCTGAAGAGGCGCGTAATTACAGCTTCGGTCCCGATAAGGCCAACTTCGCCCGCCAGACCGTGGTAATCATGAGCAGCCAGTCGATGCGCTCTTCGCAGAACTGGGTGATCGACCACGGCAAGATCATGCAGCGTGGTTGCAAGGGTATTCGCGCTGAGGCACAGGCGCGTCTGGACGCACTGACCAATCCGGTCGAGCGTGTCCAGAAAGCGTCCTTCCTTGAGGCAGTCATCATCACCTGCGACGCGCTCTCCACGTGGGCACAGCGGTACGCGGACAAAGCGCGGGAAATGGCCGCCACCGAAACCAACGCCCAGCGCAAGGCCGAACTGCTTGAGATCGCCGACGTCTGTGCCCGCGTTCCCGAAAATCCCTGCCAAACTTTCCGTGAAGCCCTGCAGGTGCAGTGGTTCTCGCAGTGTATGTCGCGCTTTGAAGAGATGATCGGTGGTGACATCAATCAGGGGCGCATGGATCAGTACCTCTGGCCCTACTATCAGGCCGACATCAAGGCCGGGCGCCTGACGGAAGAGCGCGCGATGGAACTGTTCCACTGCCTGTGGATCAACATGATGCAGTACATCCAGCTCAACCTCTCACCGACGGCTGCCGCGGGGCGCGAAGGTTTTTCGCACCACGAAACGGTCACTATCGGTGGCCAGACGCGCGAAGGCGAAGACGCCACGAATGCGCTGAGTTACCTGCTCCTCGAATCGACCCGCGGCTTGCGTACCAGCTACCCGGAGCTCGCCGCGCGTATCCATGCCAATACGCCGGATCGCTTTTTGCACGCCGTCGCCGAAGCCAACAAGGATGGCAAGGGCAGCCCCAAAGTGGTTAATGATGAATACGTCGTACCCTTCTACCTCTCGCATGGTGTGGCGGTCGCTGATGCACTCGACTATGCCGTCTCCGGCTGCATCGAATCGCGCCTGCCCAATATCGAAACGCACAAAACCGGCAACTCGGCGGTGAACTATGGCTCCATCATCGAGATGATGCTGCGTAACGGCCGGATCAAAATCTGGGGCGATGCGCAGTTTGGTCCGCAGACCGGTGATCCGCGCAGCTGGACATCCTTTGAGCAAGTCTGGGAGGCCTTCAAGATCCAGACCGAAAACGTACTGCGTAACATCATGATTCAGGGCGCCGTCGGTCGTCAGCTCAAGCCGCGCTACTTTGCCGCGCCTTATGCGTCAATGATGCATGATCTGGCCAACAAGGCTTGCATGGATCTGCAACGTCACGACGAAGTGATCCCCGGTGCACTCGATCTTTCATGCATTGATGGCATTGGCGGCTTCGGCACGGCGATCGATTCGCTGGTGACGATCAAGACGCTGATCTTTGACGAGAAGAAATTGACCTGGGATGAACTTCTGGCCGCGTTGGAATGCAACTGGGAAGGGAAAGAGGCAATCCGTCAGATGTGCCTCAACACACCGAAGTTCGGCAACGGTATCGAGTGGGTTGATCAGTTAGGCAAGGAGATCTATCGCATCTCGCTGGACTTCGTGCGCAATAACCCGAAGCCCAATGGTCAGCCAACCATGGTGCGCATTATTCCCATTACGTTCCATGTGCCCGCCGGGCGGGTAACCATGGCGACGCCAACAGGTCGTCCGGCCGGCGAGTACCTCTCGGAGGGCATTTCGCCCGCGCATGGCATGGATGTGAAAGGCCCGACGGTAAGCATGAACTCCATGACGCGCGCCACCGCGATAGCCTGCAAGGAAAAGGGTGCCAACCTGATCAACATGAAGTTCGCCCCGGCCAATATCGCTGGCGAGGCGGGCACCCGCCGCCTGATGCAGATCATTCGGACCTGGTGCAATCTCAAGCTCTGGCACGTGCAGTTCAATGTCATTAACCGTGACACCTTGCTGGCAGCACAAAAAGAGCCCGAGAAATTCCGCGATCTGGTCGTGCGTATCGCTGGCTACTGCGCTTACTTCGTCGAATTGACGCCGATGCAACAGGCAGAAATTCTGGCGCGTACTGAAGAAAACACGTGAGCCAGGCCATTCGTCGTATCGCCATCAGCATGGGTGGCGGTTATGTGCCGGGCTTGGCCGGGGTGGTGCGCGCCATCGGGCAAGCCGCACAGGCTCAGGGCTGGAGCGTAGTCGGTATTCGTGATGGCTTTGATGGCGTATTGTTTCCCGAGCGCTATCCGGAAGGAGGCGTGATCGAGCTTCCGTTTGCCGACGATGACACGGGTAGCGTTCTGGGCACAGGGGTGCGGACCGATCCCTTTCGTGTTCAGCGTGTCAATGAAGACGGACTGATCGACGACATTGATGCGTCGGATCAGGTTCTCGATGCACTGCGCCGCCACGGCATTGATGCACTCGTCGCCGTTGCCGGCGGCAGTGCCGTCACCGGATCGCATGCGCTCTCGGTGATATGGAAGCTGTCCCGCAAAGGACTGCGGTGCGTGTGCATTCCCAAATCGGCCGAAAACGATCTCGATGCGACAACGCAGCCCTACGGTTATGCCAGCATCCTGCACTACGCCAGTGACACATTGCGTCACATTCGGAGTGCGGCACGGGATCAGGGGCGGGTTGCCGTGGTTGAAATACCGGGGCAACATGCCGGCTGCCTGGCGCTCGAGGCCGGACTGGCGGCGGCAGCGGATGTCGTGCTGATCCCTGAATTCCCCTACGACATCGCGCACATCGCCAAGCATATCAATGACCAGCACAGGGCTTCCTTGATCATTCTCGCCGATGGGGCCAGACCGATTGACGATGACGCGATCCAGTGCGTGGGTAACGCGGCAAGGTTGGCGCCTCCTTCACCGCCTTCACCCCATTCGTCACCATCCACCGCCACGACATTGCCATCAGGCGACAGCGTCATCCATCGCAGCGGCGCCGCGCTGAAGGCTATTGTTGAACCGCTGCAGCGACGCAGCAACCGAGACCTGCTGCCCTTGGCGCTGGATCAACTGGTCCGTGCCGGGTCAGTCGTGGCCGCTGATCGAGCGCTCGCTGCCGCCTATGGTGCCGCTGCGATAAACGCCTTGGCCAACGGCGCTAGTGCTCACCTGGTGGCCGCCCACGCAAGCGCGTTTCAGGTATTGCCACTGGCATCCGTCGTGAACCGGATTCGCACCCTGAATGGCACCTCCCCTACCGTGATCACAGCCCGTACCTTGGGTATTTTTCTGGGTAGCCGCCCATGATTCCCATGACTCCCATGGCCTCCGCTACCGATACCTCTGCGCTCAAAGGCTTTGTGGTCAACGTGCAGCATTTTTCGACACATGATGGTCCAGGCATTCGTACCACCGTATTCCTCAAGGGGTGCTCGCTGCGTTGCAAATGGTGTTGCAACCCTGAGACGATCACCCCCAAGCCTGAATTGGCCTTCAATCTGAAACTATGCATCGGGGTCAAGGAATGCGGTCGCTGCCTGCCGGTGTGCCCGGAGAATGCCTTGCACGTCCTCGACTCCGACGGCAAGGTCCGGGTGAACTGGGATCTGTGCAGCAATTGCGGCCAGTGCATCTCAGCCTGCCCGTCCAAGGCGCTGTACAACTTCGGCGCCGCCATGAGTGTCACGGAAGTTCTCGCCGAGGTCGAACAGGACAGTGGTTTCTACAGCGAATCCGGCGGCGGTATAACGCTTTCGGGTGGCGAATGCCTGATGCAACCCGATTTTTCAGCGGCGCTGCTCAAGGAAGCGCGCGCCCGCGGTCTTCATACCGCCATCGAGACAGCAGGTAACGTCCCCTGGGGCTTCATGGCCAAGGTTCTTCCTCACGTCGACACCATGCTGCACGATTACAAACTCACCGACGCGGCCGCCCACCGTCGCTGGACCGGCACCGAGAACACGCGCATTCTCGACAACTATCAGCGTGCCTACATCGAGTTTCCCCAGATCAACTTCATTGCCCGCATCCCCCTGATCCCCGGCGTCAATGACGACGAAACACACATTGATGCCGTGCTTGACAGGCTGCTGCCGCATGACAACGTCAGCGAACTGGAACTCTTACCGTACCATCGCTTTGGAGACAGCAAGTACGGATTTCTCGGGCGCATTTATGCCCTGGAGGACTTCTCCCCGCCAACGGCCGCACGGCTTGCCAGTCTTCGTCAGCGTATTCACGAACGATTTACTCAACGAAAATAGAGCGGAGGCCCGAATGTCTGGAAAAACCAAGGAACGCGTTCTCGTTACTGCCCGCCGGGAGGAATAGGCTAAGCGCATTTTCACAACCGCCTACTCCCGCAATGATCATCCTCTATGCGTCAACCACGAGCCGTTCCTTGCGCAGCGAGAGCCAGATAGAGACGCCGATGAACGTTGCCACGACCGCCAGCGAGAAGCCAATCGGTATCTTGTACAGATCGATGAGCAACATTTTTACCCCGATAAACACGAGCACGGCGGCGAGGCCATACTTGAGCAGCGAGAAGCGATTGGCCATGTCGGCTAGCAGGAAGTACATGGCGCGCAAACCAAGAATGGCGAAGATGTTTGAGGTGAGCACAATGAAGGGGTCACCGGTGATGGCAAAGATCGCGGGGATCGAGTCGACGGCGAAGATCAAGTCGGAGATTTCGACCAGAATGAGCGCCAGTAACAGGGGCGTCGCGTAGCGTATGCCGTCCCGTGAGACAAAGAATTTTTCGCCATGAAGTTCATCGGTGATCTTCATGTGGCCACGCAACCACTTGAGCAGCGGGTTATTGGCTAAGTCCGGCTTCTGGTCGGCGAACCACCACATCTTGATCCCGGTAACAAGCAGGAATGCGCCGAAGAGATAGAGAATCCAGTGGAACTGGGCAATCAGCCACGCACCAGCGAAAATCATCACCGTACGCATGATGATGGCGCCAAGCACGCCCCACAGCAGCACGCGCTTCTGCAGTTCCAGGGGGATACCGAAAAAGGCAAACAGCATGAGCCAGACAAAGACGTTGTCCACCGCCAGGGATTTTTCAATCAGGTAACCCGTGACGAATTCCAGTGACTTTTGATTAGCCACCTCGCGGCCAACACTGCCATCAAGAAACCACCACAGGCCGGCGGCAAATAGCAAGGATACCGTTACCCAAACGACCGACCAGGTTGCCGCTTCACGGAACGATACCCGGTGCTGTTTGCCACCGCCAACTACGAACAAGTCGATACTGAGCATGACGAGAACAATGGCAATAAAGCTGCCCCAGAGCCAGATGTTGCCAATGCTTTCCATGCCTGTATTCCTTTTTAATGACTATCGCCTAGCGGTAATTAGGCGGCGGCGCGTGTGTTTGTGCTCAGTGGTGTGGATGCTGCCGACGGTCGCTGCCGGTGCGCGCGCAAGGCTCCCACGGTATCGACGGCGCGAAATTTCCATGTATCGATAGCGTGCCAGAAGAGATCCGCCTCGCTGTCGGATAAATGACCGTCACTACGAATCATGTTAAAGATTTGGCGCAACAGCGTCTGTCGTTCTGATTGATTATCGATTTCCCTGAACAACTGCTCAATGGCGGCGGCAGGCAAGAGATAGTTGCCATCGCCATTGGGTAGCTGCTCGACATCGGCACAGAATTCATAAAGTACCTCCATGAATTCCTCGTGCGAAATACCAATCTCGGCCATGGTGCCATGCTGCGAAAGGCTGCGCAGCTCGGCGTCATCGAGGCGTCCGTCTGCCAGCATGGCCAGCACCACCAAGCGTGCTTTGGCGCGTGGGCTGTTGGTAGAGTAAGTGCGCAGCGTTTGAACCGGGTTAGCGGAACGTGATTCTCGGGCTTGCATGGTCATCATGGTTAATCTCTCCTGGTAATGGTCAGTGCAGCGGTTCTGCACGGTTATCTGAACTACTGAGACTCACTTTAGGCGGGAAAATGATTCCAATAAATGGTGTTTTATCGATAATATGTTCCCATTATTTGGGAGTATTCCATGAAGCCCGATGATCTTAACTTCCGCCATTTACTCTACTTTTGGGCGGTCGCTCAAGAAGGCAGCATCACGCGCGCCAGTGAGCGCCTGGGGCTTTCGGTGCAAACCATCAGCACGCAGCTCGGCCAACTAGAGCGTCAGCTTGGTCAAGCCTTGCTCGCTCCGCAGGGACGTTCGCTGGTCTTGACCGAGGCCGGGCGACGGGTTCAGGCCTACGCCGCACAGATCTTTCAATTGGGCGAAAAGCTAAGGCAGGATCTTGCCGAGAATCAGTCCAGCCGACCACGCTTTGCGGTTGGCGTGACCGATGCCGTACCCAAACTGGTTGCGTTTCGTTTACTTGAACGCGTTTTGCAGCCGCCCTTATCGGTAAGGCTTGAGTGCACCGAAGGAGACTTGACCGACCTGCTGGGGGAACTCGCACTCAATCGACTCGATCTCGTCATCGCCGATCAGTCGGCACCGCAGCGCGCCAATGTCAAATTGCACTCCCATTTGCTCGCCAATGTTGAGGTGGCGCTGTATGCCAGCCAATCGCTGCAGAAAAGCTTTACCCGCGAATTTCCACAGCTGATTAACGGCGCGCCGGTGCTATTGCCCGCGCGTGGCGATCCCCTGCGCAGTGCCATCGACGGCTGGTTTGCGGCGCGAGATCTTCAGCCAATGGTGGTGGGCGAATTTTCTGACAGTGCGCTATTGAAAACCTTTGGCCGCGCCGGGCTGGGACTTTTTCCTGCGCCGGTAGATATGCAGGAAGACATCGCCGCCCAGTTTGGTGCCCTGCCGATAGGCACGCTGCATGGTGTCAGCGAAAGCTGGTACACAATCTCCGCGCCCCGGCGCGTACAGCATCCCGCTGTCGCCCTTATCCAAGCGGCAGCGGGCAGTCGTCTGGTTGGCTAGGGCTCAAAATCTAAGGAATCGCGGGCCGCGTCGACGACGACGCGAATGGCCGGGTGGCTGATGCGCCGTTCGGCGGTGATCAGCCAGAATGACTCACGAATCGCATCGGCTTGGCCGACCATTTTTACCCCGTAATGCGCGCAGATTTCTTCCGCCAGCACGGCCGGCGCCGGGAAATAACCGGCCCCTGCCTGGCCAAAAGCCTTCATGAGTGCGCCATCGTCAAACTCACCCATGATCTGTGGAACCAAGCGATTATCGTTAAGCCAAAAGTCGATGTGACTGCGCAACACAGCGCTATGACCGGGCACCAGCAAGGGTGAGTCATGAAGGCACTGAGGGAATGCAAGCGCTTTCTTGACTAGCGCTTCGGCGACAAAAAAGGCCACAACGCTTTCGCCCAGCTTGTGGCTATGGCCACGGATGGCGAGGCCCGGTGGCATAGGGCGATCCGATACCACCATGTCCAGGCGGTGCAGCGCCAATTCTCCGAGCAGCATGTCGATATGCCCCTCACGGCAAATCAGTCGAACGGGCTCCGGCAAAGCGCCTAGCGGCGCCAATAGCCGGTAGGCAAACGATTTCGGCACCACATCGGTGATCCCTACCCGCAAGGTTGGCAGCACGGGTCGCTGACCCGCCGCGAGCGCGGCTTTCATTTCGTCACCGAGATTCAGAATCTCATCGGTATAGGACAGCGCCATGCGGCCAGCCTCGGTTAAAGCCAGGCCACGGCCAGCCGGCCGGAATAGCGTTGTGCCGAGGTCTTCTTCCAGCAACCTGACTTGACCGCTGATCGTTTGTGGCGTCAGGTTCAGTTGCTCGGCGGCGCGGGCCACACCACCCATGCGCGCCACGGTCCAGAAGTAGCGGAGATGTTTGAGGTTCATGTTGCTCAACAATTCGGTAAAAACCGAATTGTATATGCGGACAATTCGTATTTATTTAAATCATTAAGACCACTATCTTGGCCCTGTCGTCATTCACTTCAGGAGAGAAAAATGCAGCTTGATATTCGTGCCCAGGGTTTTACCCTCACCGACGCATTGCGCGAACACACCGAGAAACGTTTGCGTTTTGGGCTTGATTGGGCTCGCCACGATGTGAGCAAAGTCATCCTCCGCTTCACGGACGTTAACGGCCCGCGTGGTGGTAACGACAAGCGTTGTCAGCTGCGTATCCCGATGGCGCGCATGCGCGAAGTGGTGATTGAAGATACCGCTGCAGACATGTATGTCGCGATCGATCGGGCTATTGACCGTGCTGGCCGCACATTGGCCCGACGGCTCTCACGGCAACGCGAGTTTGGGCCCTTGCTGGCCCCATCGCTCGATGGCTGAGATGAACCTGTATTGATTTATTTAGCGACGTTCCAACACTAAAAATAAGGAAGCATGACATGCGCAACTACGCAATCGATAGTCCGGAAGCAACGGTACGAATTCTTGCCCTGGCCTTAATGGCCGACGGTGCGGTAGATCCGAGCGAATTGAAACTGATCGAGCGGCACGACATTGCCAAACGCCTGGGTTTTGACCAAGCCTGTTTCAACACGGTGATGCGTGAATTTTGTGAGGACATGGCGATTTCCGCGATGCGCAAGGCCTCCGGGCATCTCGAATTACCCCCGGAAACGATTGAGCAACTGCTCCAGGACATTCGTAACCCGGACTTACAACAGAATATTCTGCGGGCGATTTTGGACATTGTTCACGCCGACAATTTTCTCGTTGGCGAGGAGGCAACGCTTGTCTCGCAAGCCATGAGTTGCTGGAGCCTTGCGCTCAGCGATGTGCTTGAGAAGCCCCTGCCCTACCGCCGTCGGTGGTCATTTCAGGCCCGCCAAGCGGGGGCGATGTAAGAATGAGGTCACGTGTCGACTCATTCCATCGTCCCGCCTGCGAGGCCTAACTAGACTGACTTTCCCTTGTGCTCGGCGTTGTGCGCGGCGTTGTGCAACGCCCATGCGACGATCCTGTCTGTCACTCCATGCCAGAGCGCTTCCGGTGTCAGACGTAAGGCCAGATGCACCAGACGGGTACGCCAGCCGGGCACGATGGTGAAGGTATTGCGACGCAGGCCGGCCAGGAGTCCGGCAATGGCCTCGTGCATGTCCATTTGTCCACTGACCGCCTTCATGGCGCGCGTGGCCGGGTGAATGCTTTCGTACTCCTTCGCCAGCGCCGGTGTCCGGACTTCAGAGGGGCAAAAGCACGCGACATCGATACCGCGCGGCTTCAGTTCGTAGCGTAGACACTGAGCGAAGCCGACAACAGCGAATTTCGAGGTGCTATACGCGGTATAGCCATAGACCGGCACGTACCCTCCCATGGAGCCAACCAGCAGCAGCTTGGGACGCACACCGCTCGCCGCCTTCTCAAGCAGCGCAGGCAGCAGTGCCTCGACCACATGGCGCGTGCCATAGAGGTTGATTTGCAGCATGCGGTCGAAAAATTCAAAGGGCATGTCGACCATCTCGGCAACGCCGCCAACCCCCGCCATATGGATCACAAGATCAGGCGTACCACATTGAGCAACGGCATCGCGCAGCACCGCCAACGTGGCAGCACGGTCGGAAACATCCGCAATGAACTGCACAACACGCTGTGTGGTCGAGCGACGCCGGGCTTCGATGGCGTGGCGTGTGGTCTCGGCGCCGCTACGATCGAAACCGACGATGTGAGCGCCCTGCGCAGCCAGTTGCAAAGCGCTTTCCAGCCCCATGCCGCTGCCCACGCCGGTAATGAAGACAGTTTTTCCGGCGAAGTCGCTCATATCACGTAGCCTCCGGACGCGTTGACGATTTCGCCCACGAGGTAGCACTGTTCGGAAGCCAGATGCACCGCCAGTGCCGCGTACTCATCCGGCTGACCGAGACGGCCAATCGGCAGCAGCTGGAAAAAGACATTGCGCTCCGCCTCGCTCAGGCCCGCCATGTAATGGCGGAAAGCCGGTGTTTCAATGGCACCGGGGGCGATGCCATTGACCAGCACGTTGGCCCCCGCTACGTCAGCGGCGACAGCACGGGTGAACGACACCACCGCGCCCTTGGCTGCCGAATAGTGCGGGCTGTGCGCGCTGCCAGCGGAAATGCCGGCTACCGACGAGATGTTGATGATGCGCCCGTAACGCTTCGGTTCCATGTAGCCGAGCGCTTCACGGGTACAGTAAAAGACCCCGTCCACATTGACGGCCCAGAAGCGTTTCCATTCCGCATCGCTCAACTCGCGGGTGATACCGAGCGATTGGCGTGGCATCGGCGTAGTCATCAAGGCATAGTGACGCTTGCGCCGCGCCTCATCGGCGGGTTTGTCGGGCACCAGCGCGGCGTTATTGACCAGAATATCAAGGCCGCCGAAACGCGCGACCACGGCGGCAAAAGCGTCTGCGACGGCGGCGCTTGACGATACGTCGCAGTGAAACGCGGCGGCGGTGCCGCCGGCCGCGACGATTTCATTGGCGATGGTCGTCGCACCATCGATATTGACGTCAAGCAAGGCGACCTTCGCGCCTTCTTTGGCAAAGCGGCGGGCAAAGCCCGAACCGAGTCCGCCGCTTGCGCCGGTGACGATGGCAATACGATTAGTCAGTGTCATGGGTTCTCCTCGTGGCGACAATCGGATATCGCCTTCGTTTTAGTGAATGGCGGCGAATTATTCCTATCGCGCGAGGATGTGTTTTGACTATTCGGGACGCCCACTGTACATATCGGGACAAACCGGCAGCGTAGTCCAGTAGTGTTAATGATTGGATCTGACCACATGATCACCCAGACCGACGGTGATGCCAGGAGTGACTTCCAGGCCAATAACCTGGCGCCGACC
>CAZFSH010000042.1:5327-13567 GCA_964521935.1 uncultured Propionivibrio sp. | reverse complement strand
CCTTAACTTTCGGGTTCTTGAGCATGATCTTGAAGGCTTCGGTCACCTTCTCGGTCGTCGCGCCACCACCCACGTCGAGGAAGTTGGCCGGCTCGGCACCGAAGAGCTTGATGGTGTCCATCGTCGCCATCGCCAAACCCGCACCATTGACCAGACAACCGATGTTGCCATCGAGGCTGATGTAGGCCAGATCAAACTTGGAGGCTTCGATTTCGTCCGCATCTTCTTCATCCAGATCGCGGTAAGCAACGATCTCGGGGTGACGATAGAGTGCATTGGAGTCGAAATTGAATTTGGCGTCGAGCGCCTTGATGCCACCATCACCTTGCAAAATCAGCGGGTTGATTTCCGCGAGCGAGGCATCGGTTTCCATGTAGCAGGTGTAGAGCTTTTTCAGCGTATCAACCGCTTGCGCCACCGAACCGGCGGGAACACCAATACCATTGGCTAGCTCATTCGCTTGCGCGTCAGTCAGACCGACCGAAGGCTCGACGAAAACCTTGATAATCTTCTCAGGCGTAGCGTGCGCCACTTCCTCGATATCCATGCCGCCTTCGGAAGACGCCATCATGGCGACTTTTTGCGTCGCACGGTCGGTCAGGGCCGCAACGTAGTATTCCTTCTTGATGTCGGCGCCCTCTTCCACCAGCAGGCGATTGACCTTCTGACCTTCCGGGCCAGTCTGGTGGGTTTTCAGTTGCATGCCAAGAATCTGGTTAGCATAGGTCTTTACCTCGTCCAACGACTTGGCCACCTTGACGCCGCCGCCCTTGCCGCGGCCACCGGCGTGAATCTGGGCCTTCACTACCCACACCTTGCCACCCAGCGTTTCTGCCGCTTTTACCGCCTCATCAACGGAGAAACAGGGGATACCGCGCGGTACGGTCACACCGAATTTGCGCAGCAGTTCCTTGCCCTGATATTCATGGATTTTCATGCTTTTCCTTGGTCACTTGATCATCATGCAACGTAAGTCACTGATCCTGGTCAGCATGATGGCAACGTCGCGAGACGCCGACCGCAAACCAAGACCTCCTGATACGATTTTTATTACTTTTATCAGTATCCTGAGCGAAGCTTGCAGAAAACTGAATAGTGATGATAACGCGCCTAAGCCCAATCTGCATTGCGCAATTCAGCAAAACTGAAGCGACGCGAGACAAAAGGCCCATCAATCATCGCCGCCGTACTCGCAGGATTACCGCCACCACCTTGAATATCTGAGAAAGCACCGGGGAAATTCAGCGCCATTACCTGCGTCAGGGTACCCGTCAGATTCACCGACAAGCGTACGCCGGCACGCAGCGCGGCGTCTTCGGCCAACTGCAGCACGTGGGTATTGGTCGTATACACCTGCAAGTCGAGCCCGCCATGCTCGCGCATGATCCGCTCCGAGACCGCTAGCGCCTCGGAACTTGTCGCAGTTTCCACCACAAAATTCACCGGCCCCTGACACTCCGGACCAAACAGCGCTTCATCATCGAGGCTGCAGCGTACCAGTAAAGGTGTGCGCAATCGCGCAGTAGGCCAGTGCGGGTGGTCCAATGTCTGCGCATCACGCACCACCCGCGCCGACGCAGGCAAGGCATCGCGCAAGGTGGCGAGGTGTGTCATGGTTGCCGGTGACTGAATCGCCCCGGCAATCGCCAGGGCGCGCGCAGGATCATCAAGCAATTTGCCCAGCACATAGCCCAGGTCGCGGCAAAACTGCGCCGGCAAGACCTGCCCATCATTGGTGGCGATACCGGTTTCGGGGATAAATATCGTTTGCGGCGAAGTGGGCAATTGACCGGAGTACCACGACATCGACGCGACCAGATAGCGCAACATACCTTTGTAGTCGTGCGTCGAATCAATCACCACACAATTGGTCGCTGAGGTAAACGCGAAGAGCGTGGCATGGGCCGCATTCGCGCGCAGCCAATGGGCAAACTCAGCGTGCCCACTGTAATCAATCAAGGCGATTTCCGGACGTATTGCCACCTCACGGGCGATGGGCGCATCGGCTTCGTCAACCAGCAGACTCACCAAGTTGGGATCAAAACCGAACTCTTTGAGCGTTTGCCGAATCACCGCGACGGTCAACGCCAAGGGCAAAATCACCGCCGGATGCGGTTTGATGATGACCGGGTTACCCGTCGCCAAATTGGCAAAAATCGCCGGATACGCCATCCAGGTGGGGGTCGTTGCGCAGCTCATCACCAAGCCGATGCCACGTGGCACGACCACAAAGCGCTTGTGCAAGCGCACGGTATCGGTCGCCGTAACCGGGCGATCCCAGATACTGGTGGCGGCTATCACACTCATCTCACGCCAGGCCACAGCCGTTGCCTCCAGCCCACGAGCCAGAGCTTGCGCCACGCCCTGCGAGCGGGCTAGTGAAAATGGTTGGCCGGTGGTATGCATGATCACCTGAGCCAACTCCATCCCACCGGCTTGCAAGCGTTCAAGAACCTCCAGGCAAATCCCCACGCGCACAGCCGCTGCCGACTTGGCCCACGCCTGACCGGCTGACTTGGCCGCAGCGATCAAGACGTCCGGCGCACACTGCGGGTAGCTCACACTTAGCGGCAGCCCATACGGTGAAACTTCAGCACCGCAACGACGCAATAGCCCCGGCTGATCGAGATAAAACTGCGCGCCGCGATAGGCCTCCAGCGCTTCCCGCCCCTGATCGACTGCCGTCGCGTCAGCCGCCTCAGGATTCAGACCATCGGCGTAAGGGTTCCAATAACGCCGCGACTGCGCCGCGGCCAGCGCGCGGCGCAACAACTCCTGATGTTTCGCAAAGAGCGGATGTGTCACAAGCTCCCCTGTTTTGCCGGTTTTAACGTGTAGTCATTCACACAATGCACATGATGAATCACGCGCCAAGTCACTATAACCTAGCGCACGACACCTGGCCGCTTGGCGCGGCAAGCTGTGGCAACATAGCTCCTTATTGAATCCCTACATCAACGTCTACCGCCTGCTGTGAGCACTCAAACACCCGCCACCGACCACTTTTCTGGCCATGCTCAGGACTACGCACGTTATCGGCCATCTTATCCGCATGAACTGTTTGCCTGGCTGGCTGAGCAATGCCCGGCGCACCAACTGGCGTGGGATTGCGGCACCGGCAACGGCCAAGCTGCCCTAGCATTGGCCCCACACTTTGCCCAGGTGCATGCCACCGATCTGTCAGCCCAGCAATTAGCCCAAGCACCCACACACCCACAAATCAGCTATGTTGCTGCGCCGGCTGAACAAAGTGGCCTGGCGGCAGAAAGTTGTGACCTGATCACCGTCGCCCAAGCCTTGCACTGGTTCCAGCACGACGCCTTTTACGCGGAAGCTGTCCGAGTCCTGAAACCCGGTGGCGTTTTTGCCGCATGGACCTACAAGCTGCTCGATGCTGAACCTGCGATCAACGAACTGGTGGCGCACTTTCACTCAACAACCATTGGCCCGTGGTGGCCGGCCGAGCGACGTTGGGTGGATAACGGCTATCAGGACCTTCCCTTCCCTTTTAGTGAACTTGTCGTGCCAGCCTTTTCCATGCACTGCCAGTGGACGCTCGACGACATGCTCCACTACCTGCGCACGTGGTCAGCGACGCAGCGCTATATCGCCGAAAAGGGGACGGACCCGACACGAGCACTTGCACATGACTTGAGGCTGCTTTGGGGAGACCCCAAGCAGACAAAACGCATTTCCTGGCCCCTGGCCATCCGCTGTGGGAGACACACATGAGCACAAACGACCATAACATCGCCAACAACGATAAGGAAATCGCCATTCTGGGCGGAGGCTGTTTTTGGTGTGTGGAGGCCCCGTTACGGCAACTGCGTGGTGTCCGGCAGATCACTTCAGGCTACATGGGTGGCCACCTAGTGCAACCCAGCTACGAAGCAATCTGCACCGGCACCACGGGACACGCGGAAGTCGTTCGTGTCGAATTCAACCCGGCTGAGCTCAGTTATCGCGAGCTCCTGCAGGCATTTTTTTGCATCCATGACCCGACGAGCCTGAACCGTCAGGGCCACGACGTCGGCACACAATACCGCTCGGTCATTTTTACCCTGACCGATAACCAGCAATTGCTCGCCCAAGCACTCATTAACGAGCTGAACGCGGCAAAAATTTGGCCAACTCCCATCGTCACCGAGTTATGCGCCGTGTCACAGCGACTGACTTTCTGGCCGGCCGAGCACTACCATCAAGACTATTACGCCAACAACCCGAACCAGCCCTACTGCCAAGCTGTCGTCGCGCCCAAGGTTGCCAAGTTACGCAAGCAATTTTTTGATCGCCTCGCCTGACGGCGATCAAATAGCTTCGAAAACGCTCTGTAATCACGCGAACATCCTCTATGCCCTAGTGCGAAGATCGCGGCGTAAATCCTACCCGGACCGCCGTGACCTTTCGTCGTGACCCATTGCAAGCGTTCAGCCTCCCCCACCTTACTACGCAAGTGCCTCACTGAGCGACGCCGCCCTCTGGGTGGGCCGTTGCCGTTGGCGTCATGGTCAGTATCACGGTCGGTATCTTGGTCGGTGGCCTCGCTACTCTGTCTGCTACCGGTTTTGAGTCTGGCCGCGGGAACAGGGACAAGCTCAGCAGGCAAGGCAACAGAAAGCTCACCCGAACTAGCGCGCGTCGAGTTCGTCGCCAAGCAAACCCGCATCAGCGAGTCGCGGGTGCTTGATGAGATCATGGGCCGACTCGGGCGTATTGAAGCCACGACGCACGATTTGCGTGGGCTGATTGAAGCCATGCCCAGTGTGACAGCGGGGACAACGGTGACAACAGTACCAGCGACGGTACCCGCAACCTTGCCGACCGCACCCCCTGCCCCAGCAAAGCTCGCTACACCAGCCTGCCCAAAGCCGGTAGCCCCAATCAGCGATCAGAACAGTGACGACGGCGAAGAAAGCGATACACCTGCTGCCGTAACCGTGACGCTCCCGCAACTGGGCGTGATCAGCCTCAGTCTACTGGCCCTTATCGCAGGCTTGCTGCGCCGTCGCGCCCAGCCGGAGACAAAAAACGCGGCCCAAAAATCGACGCACAAGCCCATCTCCAAAAAAACGGCCAACGAAGAAATTCCGTTGCGCAACGCCCCCCTGGATGCTGACAGCATCCCTTCGTGGGTACCGGATATCAGCCACGCTACCTCGCCGGGCCAAGCCTCGACAAATCGGTCGCTGACAACACCGCCAGCGCAAGCCAACAACGCCAGCTCTCCCCAATCCAGCGCACCAGGCAGCAAGCTCGCCGCCAATGTGCCGAATGCGGCGAATCCCGCCCTCCCCATGATCAACGCCGCGGGGTATGCAGACAGCTTTGATCCCACGCTGGAGTTGGCCGAAATCATGCTCTCCATGGGCATGGCCAGCAGCGCCGCGCAAGCATTGGAAGAACACATCCGGGAAAATCCGCGCGAAGCGCTGATGCACTGGCTGAAATTGCTGGAGGTATATCGCAAGGACGGCCACCGCTCAGACTTTGAGAAAGCCGCCAGCGAGCTACAAAAGTCCTTCAATATCCGGGCGGCAGACTGGCTCAAGTCCAGCGGCGAGATCAAAACCCTGGAAGATTTTCCGCGCGTGATTCAGGAAGTGGTCACGCTGTGGCCTGAACCGCAAGCCTGCTTGAGCTATTTGTATCACCTGCTGGAGGACAACCGCGAAGGCGTGCGTCTGGGGTTCCCGCAATCAGCCGCCGAAGACATCTTGCTGCTAATCGGTATCCTGAAGTCGGTGTATCACATCGAAATTCCGCCGCAGGTCGATCATGCGGCACCAAGCTTAGCCGCCGCTCAGGTATCAGAAGCTACGCAATAACTCGGCGGCTTGTCGATAAAGCCGAATCGCATCCAACCGCTTTCCTTGTGCGTCCATCGCACGCGCTTCATTGAGCAAACGCTCGACCGGGTCCTGCGGCGCCGCGCCAGTGGATTTCACTAATGACGACGTTCCTTGTACCGTACCACCGGAGCTGAGTTTTGGCGCCTCGCCACTCGTTGCTGGCCGGTCATAGCTAAGGCTGGCGGTCTGACTTTCCGGGTTACCCCGCTTGGCGCTGATACGCAGCCCGCTAATGTCAGTGCGATCCTCGGCCTGCTTTTTGGTCTTGGCTTTTTCCTGCTCACGTTCCTGAACCCGTAAGGTATTCAGTGCGGCCCGAAAGGCTTTCAAGGCGTCATCACGCCGCCCCTGCGCTTCAAGCTGACGTGCCCGCGCCAACAACTTCTCAGCCGCCTCATTGACCGGCTGCGAACGTTGCGCTGGTCCAAAAACCGGAACCGGTTTGCGTAAAGCCGGATCAGCGCTGGCAACCAGTTTGGCAATACGCTGATTGTTTTGCCGCAACGCCCACGTCTCGGCATTATCGCCCCACTCGTTGCGCACCTCCGGGTTCGCCCCCGCTTGCAACAACTCAGCGGCAATCGCCTCGCGCCCTTCTCGCGCGGCCATCATCAAGGGCGTCGAGCCATTAGTGGACAAGGCATTCACGTCGGCACCGCGATTGAGCAAAAGCTTCACAACATCAGCGTGGCCGGCAAACGCGGCGTAATGCAATGCCGCCCACTCTTTGCCCTCACGGCTAATTTTGGCGCCATGACCAAGCAACCACTCAATTGCGAGCTTCTGCCCCCTCCATGCTGCATGCAGCAAGGCCTGCTCGCCGAGGGCGTTGGTTTTATTCACATCAGCCCCGCGCGCAACGAACAGCTCCATCATCGGGATATTGCCCGTCCATGCCGCGATCATTACCCCGGTACCAATTGGTTGGCCTTCGAAATTTGGTGACAAACCCTTATCTAGCCACTCGCGTACGGTAGCGATGTCACCCAACTCGACAACCCGCGAAAACTGCACCGGATCGGGCAAAGAAGCCGCGCGGACCACGGGCATAAGAACCAGGAACAAGACGACCAAGCAGCCAGATAGGGAGACCTGGCGAAGAAAATTGTGAACTCGCATGCCCGAAGTATACGGGCCGGGCGGGTCTATTCAATGGCTAAGCCGGCCTATGGTCTTCATAAAATGCACGCCATGCGCCTCAGATCGCCGTTTTTCGTCAGCTTGCTGCTTAGCCTAGGGCTGCATAGCGCATTACTGACGCTGAGCGCCCCGCTGCCCAAAACCAGCGCCAAGCCCCCCCCCATTGAGGTCGAGCTTCCTTTACCCGACACAGATCTCAATAAAGCTCCGTCGCCGACTGAGCCCTTGCCAGACCAGCTCAGCAGTGAGCCGCCACCGCCGCCAGAGTTGCCCCCCAAACAGTCAGTGCAGCCGTCAACGCAAGCCCAGCCCGCTCCTCAATCGCCAGCCAAACCGGTCCCCCGCACACCGCGGGCAGTGGTTCAGCAGGCACAAGCGCAACTCATGAAACAGTTGCTGTACCCGCCTGAAGCGATCAAACAGGGGTTGGAAGGTGAGGTGGTATTGCTACTCAGCCTGGATGCCGAGGGAGCGATTACCAATATCGTCGTGGCCCGCTCTTCCGGCCACGCATTGCTTGACTCGGCCGCCATGTCCGCAGCACGAGGCTTGGGCAAGCTGCGTGCTGATAACCGTCAGCTCTTGCTGCCGGTGGAGTTTGCACTGGAGTAGCGCCGCTCAGACCAGTCAGGCAGGATTGTCGATATCGACAAATTCGCAAGTCAGCCCGCATTCGCGCGCGAGATGCTCTGCTAGCGCTTGCACCCCATAACGCTCGGTCGCGTGGTGCCCTGCGGCAATGTAGGCCATACCGGTTTCGCGCGCCAAGTGGGTCGTCTGCTCGGAAATTTCGCCTGACACATACACGTCGGCACCGGTGGCCAAGGCGGCTTCAAAATAGCATTGTGCCCCCCCGGAACACCAGGCAATGCGCTGTACAGGCCTGGCGCTGTCGCCAATCAGCAGGGCGTTCCGCCCCAGTACCGTGCTGATGTGTTGCGTCAACTCGCCAGCAAAAGTCAGCTGCTGTGGCACGCCGCAAAAACCAATGTCTTGCTCACCAAAGCGGCCCGTTACCGTCCAGCCTAAGCAGGCAGCCAATTGCGCGTTGTTACCCAGCACAGGGTGAGCATCCAGTGGCAAGTGGTAGGCAAACAGATTGAGCTCGTTGGCCAACACGCTGGCCATACGCTGACGGCGGAACCCCGTCACGCGGCCGTCTTCCGCTTTCCAGAACCAGCCGTGGTGCACCAAAATCGCATCGGCCTTGCGCGCAATCGCCGCATCAATCAAAGCCTGGCTAGCGGTGAC
>CAZFSH010000042.1:0-5227 GCA_964521935.1 uncultured Propionivibrio sp. | reverse complement strand
GCCAAATTATGCGCCGCCTCTGGTTAATTTTTGCGCAAACGGTCACCGTTTGTCTCGCGATGCTTTTTGTCCTCAAAACACTCAAACCCGAGTGGCTTCCGGCATGGCCCACATTGGCAAGTTACCGCACCGGCAGTCAGGGCAGTATTAGCCTGATCACGGCACCATCACCAAGCCACCTGCCAACAGCCCCCGGCTCATACGCCAACGCAGCACAAGCCGCCCTGCCCTCGGTGGTGCATATTTTTACCAGCCAGGAAGTGCGCAGTGCGCGTCATCCATTCCTGAATGATCCACTGTTCAAGCATTTTTTTGGTGACCGATTCGGCGACGACTCGCAGCGGCGCTCCGGTCTGGGAAGCGGTGTCGTCGTCGCGCGCGAAGGCTACATCCTCACCAACAACCACGTCATCGAGGGGGCGGATGCCATTGAAGTCGCTAGCCATGATGGAAAGCGTTACAAAGCCTCTGTGGTCGGCACTGATCCGGAATCAGACCTCGCCGTGCTGCGCATTCCGGCTACGCACGCGCTGACTCCCGTGACATTCGGTGACAGCAATGCCTTGCGTGTCGGTGACGTGGTCTTGGCCATTGGCAATCCCTTCGGCGTCGGGCAAACCGTGACCTCGGGCATCGTGTCGGCACTGGGTCGTTCACATTTGGGGATCAATACCTATGAAAACTTTATCCAAACCGATGCCGCAATCAACCCAGGGAATTCCGGCGGTGCGCTGATTGATGCAGCGGGCCGACTGGTCGGCATCAACACGGCCATTTATTCGCAAAGTGGTGGTTCCATGGGCATCGGCTTTGCCATTCCGGTGTCATTAGCGACCAACGTCTTGGAACAAATCATCCGCAGCGGCAGCGTCACCCGAGGCTGGATCGGTATCGAAGTGCAGGAAATTACCCCGGAACTGGCCGAGTCATTCCGCCTGCAAAACACCGATGGTGCATTGATCGCGGGCGTCATGCGTGGCAGCCCTGCTGACAAGGCGGGCATCCGCCCGGGCGATGTGCTGTTACGCATCGCTGGCTCGTCGATAAGCGATCCTCAATCGATGCTGGAACGCATTGCCGAATTGCCGCCGGGCGACACGACCCGCGTCGACATCCGGCGCAATGGCCAGGATTACGGCTTATCACTGACGATAGGCAAACGCCCTACACCGAAAGGTAAGTAAGTGCGGCTACTCTCGCATGGGCAAGGCTGGCGCCGGCTTGACTAGCCAGTCTGCCATCACCAAACCCAGCTCATAAAGTAGCCAAAGTGGGATGGCCATCATGAACTGTGACACAACGTCCGGTGGGGTAAAAACTGCGGCAATGATGAACGCACCGACAATCACGTACGGCCGCCATTCACGCATAGTTGCGACCGAGACTATCCCAGCGCGCGCCAGCACAATCACAATCACTGGCACTTCAAACGTAACGCCGAACGCCATAAACATGGTCATGACAAACGATAGATATTTTTCAATATCGGTCATCCACGCCACACCGGTGGGTGCAACGGCGGCCATAAATCCAAATACCATGGGAAAAAAAGCGAAATAGGCGAAGGCCATGCCGCAATAAAACAGCAGCACTGAAACGGCGACCAAAGGCAGCGCTAACTTTTTCTCATGCGCGTACAGTCCCGGGGCCACAAACGCCCACACCTGAGATAGCACGTAAGGTAAGGCAATCAGAAAGGCGAGCATGAGCGCGACCTTCATCGGCACCAAAAACACGCCCACAATATCCGTTGCGATCATCTGACCACCGCTGGGCAAAGTAGCGAGCAAGGGCGCCGCCAACAAAGCGTAAAGCTCGCGCGAATAAAACGCAAGCGGTATGAATACGACGAGGATCGCAACCAGCGAACGAATCAAGCGGTCACGCAACTCCACCAAATGAGAAATAAAACTTTCTTGTACGTCAGACATGCTTGGCGGGTGTTGCCTTGTCGGCGTCAAAACTCAGCGGCTGTGACACGGCGCTGGAATCCACCGGCTGAGGCTGCGATGGTGTGGCGATGGCCTGAGCATCAGTCGCAACAGGGGTATTTTCAACACTAGCCTGAATGCCCACGAGTTCCTGATTAACTGAGCGCTGAACCTGCACGGCCTCGCTTCGCACCCGCTCTTCAAAACGCTTGAGGTCTTCCAGATGCATCTCACGATTGATGTCGGACTTGACGTTATTCACGTAGCGCTGCAAACGCCCAAGCAGATGGCCGACCGTGCGCGCCACACGTGGCAAACGCTCGGGGCCAATGACCACCAGCGCCACAATGCCGATCACCATCAGCTCGGTAAAGCTGACGTCAAACATGATGAATACTCAATGAAGGCTCAGGAAAATGAATACTGGCGTAGGCGTCAGACTTTGTTGTCTTCGCGGGTAGCCTGAACGTCAATGGTTTGGCCAGTGAGTGGCTTAGGCGCCTCGGTGGCGGCGTTAGCGGCCGTATTGCCGGCGGCTTTATCGCCCTCGCGCATCCCCTCCTTAAAGCCCTTCACAGCCCCGCCCAAATCTTCACCGATGTTGCGCAGTTTTTTGGTGCCAAAAACCAGCATCACAATCACCAACACAATCAGCCAATGCCAAATACTAAAACTTCCCATGATCTTCTCCAGCTAATGTGAGGGTTGGTCGCTCAATGAGAACCGTTAATGCGAGAGCCATCAAGGTGAAAACGTCAATGGCTGTGGCGACCAATAATGCCACCGAGTGGCGCAGGGCCGCCAAGGATGTGAACGTGAAGATGATACACCTCCTGATTTCCGATCTTGCCGCTGTTAATCACGGTACGAAAACCTTCCTCGAGACCTTGACTACGCGCCAACTCGTTGGCCTTGACTAGTATTTTGCCCAACACCGCTTGATCAGCCTCGGTAACCTCCATCAGTGACGCAATATGGCGCTTCGGGATGATCATGAAGTGCACAGGGGTTACCGGGTTGATGTCATGAAAAGCAAAAATATCATCGTCTTCATAAATCTTTTTCGACGGGATTTCGCCGCGAATGATGCGGCAAAAAATACAATCGCTCATTGCCCAGCCTCCTTGCCACGACTATTTTTTTCGTCGATACCCGAAATGCCTTCACGGCGGCGGAACTCCGCCATCACATCATCCACACCAATATCAAAATGCGCCATCAGCACCATGCTGTGAAACCACAGATCACAGGTTTCACGCACCAGATGCAGACGATCGGCGTCTTTGGCGGCCATGATCGTCTCGGCGGCCTCTTCAGCCACTTTTTTGCAAATCGCGTCGGTGCCTTTGGCATACAAGCTGGCCACGTAGGAACTTTCAGCCGGCGCGCCTTTGCGAGCGTTAAGTGTCTCCTGCAGACGATGCAGCACTTCGAGATGAATCACGAGTAAATCTCCTTGGGGTTCTTGAGCACAGGATCGACAGCCGTCCAACCTGACTCATCCAATCGATTGAAAAAACAGCTGGCACGACCGGTATGACAAGCCAAGCCAGCCTGTTCAATACGCAGCAAAACAACATCACTGTCGCAGTCAGTGCGTATCTCGATAATTTTTTGCGTGTGGCCGGACTCCTCGCCTTTATGCCACAAACGCTGACGCGAACGCGACCAATACACCGCCTCACCGCGCGCAATGCTCTGCTGCAACGACTCCCGGTTCATGAAGGCAAACATCAGTACTGTGCCAGTAAACGCATCCTGGGCAATCGCAGGAATTAGGCCATCGGCATCAAAATGCAACGCATCCAGCCAAGCGCTATCTGCCGGCGGAAGAAACCCAGCCATTACAGACGTACCTCGATACCGCGCTCGCGCATGTACGCTTTGGCTTGCCGGACGGTGTACTCACCATAATGAAAGATGCTCGCGGCGAGCACTGCATCTGCACGGCCTTCGGTAACGCCTTGCGCCAAATGATCGAGATTACCAACGCCACCACTGGCAATCACTGGAATCGTGACAGCGTCCGACACCGCACGTGTCAAGGCCAGATCAAAGCCAGACTTGGTGCCATCGCGATCCATACTCGTGAGCAAAATTTCCCCGGCACCGAGCCGTTGCACCTGCTGCGCCCAACTAATGGCATCCATGCCGGTAGCTTTACGACCGCCATGGGTGAACACTTCCCACACACCTGGCGCGGTCTGCTTGGCATCGATAGCGACGACGATACATTGCGCCCCCACCTTGGCTGAGGCATCGGCGACCAACTGCGGATTGGTCACTGCAGCGGTATTCATGCTCACCTTGTCAGCCCCCGCGTTGAGCAAGCGACGCACGTCATCAACTTTGCGCACGCCGCCCCCCACCGTCAAGGGAATGAAGACCTTTTCGGCACACGCTTCGATGATATGCAGAATCAGATCGCGATCGTCCGAACTGGCGGTAATGTCAAGAAAGGTGATTTCATCTGCACCCTGCCCGTCGTAGCGCTGCGCAATTTCGACCGGATCGCCCGCATCGCGCAGTGCAACAAAATTGACGCCTTTGACGACACGGCCGGCATTAACGTCAAGACAAGGAATGATGCGTTTGGCGAGCATGGTGATAGATGAAAAGTCAGTCGCTGTGGGACGGCGCTAGCCGTGTACTACTAGCACTCGGATGCTAAAGGATGGCGATGTCTATTTTTTTCCGGAGAGCGCATCGGCTTCATCCTGGGCAGCGCGGAAATCGAGTGTACCTTCGTAAATCGCGCGGCCCGTAATCGCACCCATGACCCCCTCGCTTTCGACTTCACACAGCGCCTTGATATCTTTGGTATCGGTAATGCCACCGCTGGCAATCACCGGAATGCGCAGCGCCTGCGCCAATTTCACGGTCGCCTCGATATTAACGCCGCTGAGCATGCCGTCGCGCCCAATATCGGTGTAGATCACGGCCTCAACGCCATAGTCTTCAAACTTCTTGCCCAGATCAATGACATCGTGACCGGTGAGTTTCGACCAGCCATCGACGGCGACTTTGCCATCTTTGGCATCCAGACCAACAATCACGTGACCGGGAAACGCTGTGCAGGAATCTTTCAGAAAGCCCGGATTTTTGACCGCGGCCGTGCCGATAATGACATAGCTCAGGCCACTATCCAGGCAGCGCTCAATGGTATCCAGATCACGAATGCCCCCGCCTAGCTGCACAGGGATTTCATCGCCGACTTCTTTGAGGATGCTGGCAATCGCGGCAGCGTTCGCCGGCAAGCCGAAAAACGCTGCCGCGATTTCCGCCATCTTTGAGGA
>CAZFSH010000041.1:0-13856 GCA_964521935.1 uncultured Propionivibrio sp. | reverse complement strand
CGCCGATGGTACGACGCAAGTCATCACGGTGAGCATTACCGGGACGAACGATGCTCCGGTCGCCAATACCGTCACCTTAACAGCCATTGCTGAAGACCGCGGTGTGCGCATCATCACTAGCAGTGAGCTGCTGGCGGGTGTCAGTGACATTGAAGGCTCGAACGCTAACATCACCACTCTGACGAAAACCAGCGGTAACGGTACGCTTACGGACAATGGCGACGGAACTTGGAGCTACACCCCGGCCGCCAACGACGACACCAGTGTCAGCTTTAGCTACACCGCTTCAGATGGCACTGTTACAGTCAGCAGTACCGCGACACTCGACATTACTCCGGTCAATGACGCCCCAACTGGAGAACTCAGCCTCCGTGGCACGGCTGAGGAAGGCGGCACGCTGGAAGTCGTTAATGGATTTAGCGATGTAGATGGTTTGGGCTCTGATCCGGTAGCCTATGTCTGGTACGCGGATGGCGTCGAGATTACGCCAACCACCGCCACTACGCTCATACTCGGTCCAGCACATCTGGGTAAAACTATTAGCGTTACTGCGCGCTACACCGATGCGCAAAATGTGCAGGAATCGATATCGAGTTTGGCGACTGTGCCGGTCCAACAGTCGGCCCAGCAACTAAGTCTGCTAGCCGCACAGAGTCAGCAAACCACTACTGGAACCACTGGCGGAACAAGCTCATCGCAAAGTACTGGGGGAACTCAGTCTGGCAGCGAAACCTCTTCGGGCGCATCACTACAAACCAGTAGCGGAAACTTTGATGGCAGTCTCGCTGTTGGTCAGGGAGGCACAACTGATACGGGCACTAGCGTTGGATCAGTGCAAGTACAAGGTGGGAGTGGTACTGGCGTCTCTGTAGGCTCTGGCGATGGAGCCACTACCATGTCGGGTGGTTCTGGCAGCACAAGTAGCGATACACCAAGTCAGTCCATGCCCGGCGTTAGCATGGGAACCGCAGGTAAGTCCTCGTTTGTTGCTGAACAAACATCGCGTGTGCCTAATATTCCAGTGGCAGAGATCAGGTCGGCGGGGTATGTCGGCTTGAATGATATTGAGGCGGTGCGCATGAACCCCAATTCTTCACCGACCTCTTCAGGTGGGGCGGGGGTAAATGCGAGCTTTGACGGCGGCAATGTGAATGGGGTGCAGGGTAATACCCCGGCCGCTCCCGAAGAGCAGAACCGGGAGGGTACGACCGACGAACCGCGTTCAGATGGGGATCTGACGCCCTCGGTCGGGGATCAGAGCGCCGTTCAGTCGATTGACGAGTCAGCGAGCGTCCACTTGGCCGATTCAGTAGTAAGCTTCGCCGCCCTGGCTGGCGTTGTGGGCGGAAGCCGTACCCGTATCGATTGGACGTCGTGCGAAGTAGCAACGAAATCTGTGCGCCAGCGTGGAACGAAAGCGCGACGCGCGGCGTGAGCCAGCAGTACTATTTTTTCAACCAAGTAGAGTGAATTATCGTGACTGAAGAAATCGAAGAAAGATCCGCCTCCCAAATCCTCTGGGACGACACAGAAATTGCCACAACGTATGCCAACGTAGCCAATGTACTGGGCACACGTGAGGAAATCATGCTGCTGTTTGGTACCAATCAGGCCTGGAATACTGAAGCAAAAGAAGTTAAGGTAAAGCTTTCCAATCGCGTTGTTCTCAACCCCTATGCTGCCAAGCGCTTGCTGCATCTTTTACAGTTGGGCCTGAAAGAGTACGAAACCCGCTACGGCGAACTCAAGCTTTGATTTTGCTGATCGTGTGAATGCTTACCTGATTGAACACCCTGCTTCCTGAGTCGTGGCTTTGACTGTTCCGTCCGTCAACACCAAGGAAACTTGGCGGACGCTGGAAAAGGCGGAGGAGGCTGGGGAATTTTTCCCGGCATGGCTTGCTTGCCTGATGTCTTTGCTTGACGACGGTGAGCGAGCCGTTCTGATTTGGGCGGATGAGCCCAATGTCGGTCCGTTTCGACCCGTAGCCCAATCACCACGCGATGCGACCTACCCGCCTGATCTCGCGTTGTTGTGTGAGCGTGCCCTAGAAATTCGTCTCCCTGTTACGCAAGCGACCCCGCGCCATGCATTGGCTTATCCCATTTTGGCCGGCTCGGATTTGTTAGGCGTCATTGGGGTGACGATTACTGGCCGTGTGACTGACCAGTTGACGCGGGCACTGCAATGGGGAGTCGGCTGGCTGTTAGAGCGCGCGGCGCGCGAAGTCTCTGTTGAGAGTGGCGGTGACGCGCATAGCCGACTATTGCTAACACTAGATCTGATCACGCGGATTCTTGATGCACAATCGTCACGAGATGCGGCGCAGACGGTAGTAACAGAGCTTGCTCATCGCTTGGGTTGCGAACGCGTTTCCTTGGGTTTGGGTGATCGTGTTGGGGTGACGCTGTATGCGCTTTCTCACTCTGCCGATTTTTCTGCGCGCATTGAGCTAACCAGCGCCATTGAGGCGGCGATGAACGAGGGTGTTGATCAGGGCGCGGTCATTTGCTTAGGTGGTATGACGCCAACAGACGGGTTGTTGATGACCCGTGAACATCAGCGCTTGCAACGTGAGTACGACGCGCTAGCCTTGCTCTCTGTGCCATTTAAAGCCGGTGATTCGCAAGGTTGTTTGCTGTTTGAATGGGCTACACAGCCTGACAGCGATGAGCCATTTCGCACGGCTGAATCCTTGTCAGCCATTGTTGGACAAGCCTTGTTTGATCGCTATCGCCTTGATCTGCCCTGGCATAAGCGTGCGCAAATTTGGCTTGGTAAGCAATGGAAAAAGCTGATTGGCCCCCGTGAAGGCGGTAGGAAATTGATGGTGACCGCTGCCTTGCTAATGATGGCAGCGCTTATTTTTGCTCAAGGCGAATTTCGTGTGGCGGCGCCAGCAAAGCTTGAGGGCGGTATTCGTCGCGTTATTGGCGCGCCGTTTGACGGATTTGTCGGCGAAAGTTATCACCGTGCCGGGCAGATTGTTGAGGAAGGCGCGGTCTTGGCAACACTTGACGACCGGGACTTACAACTGGAAAGTACCCGCTGGAACAGTCAGCAAACTCAATACACCCAGCAAGCCCAAGATGCGCAGGCGCAGCACAATTTGGCGCAATTACAGATTGCTCTGGCCCAGACACGACAGGCTGCTGCGCAGCGTCAGCTCAGTGAAACGATGATAGAGCGTTCGCAAATTAGAGCGCCGTTCAAAGGTGTTATCGTCTCGGGCGATCTTTCTCAGCAACTTGGCGCTGCAGTAAAAAAAGGCCAGGTACTTTATGAAATTGCACCGCTGGACTTTTATCGCATCATTCTTGAAGTGGAAGAGCAGGATATCCCTTACGTCAGTGTGGGGCAGCGGGGGCAGTTGATCGTTGCAGCTATGCCTGATCGTCTGTTTCCTTTTGCTGTCAGCCTCATAACGCCTGTGTCTGTGGCGAAGGAAGGACGCAATTATTTTCGTGTCGAAGCAACGCTGGATGAACACAGCGATAAGTTGCGTCCCGGCATGGAAGGTGTGGCGAAAGTAGAGACCGGAAATCGCGCGTTGGTCTGGATTTGGACCCATCGGTTCATCAACTGGACCCGTTTGCAATTGTGGGTTTGGTTCGGCATTTAGGTATCCCAGATGTCCTCGCTGTTTTCACCGTCGTGGTACCGGGTTGCCGATTTGCGCCCGCGCTTGCGTAGCCAGGCTCGGCTATCACGCCACATCTATCGCGGTGAGCGATGGCACGTGCTGCAGGATCGCGGTAGTGGTCGCTTTATCCGCCTTAATCCGCAAGCCTATCGCATCGTCGCCCTGATGGACGGATTGCGAACTTTGGATGAAATTTGGCGTCAAGCCTGCCTGGTTCAAGGTGATGAGGCCCCAAGTCAAGACGAAGTGGTCAATCTGCTTGGCCAACTGAATAACGCCAATGTGCTGATTTCAGATAAACACCCTGATTTCGCCGAGCTGCATGAGCGCAGCACAAAGACGCGCCGGCAGCAGCTCAAGCAGTACATCGCCAATCCGATGTCATTGAAGATTCCCTTGATCAACCCCGACCAGTTTTTGGAGAGGCTGGTTCAGTTGGTGCCACCCAGCAGTTGGCGGCTATTGCTCGCCGCATGGGTGCTCTTTATCGGTTTTGGTGCCTTTGGAGTTGCCTATTACTGGCAGGATCTGACACATGATTTGGCATCACGCAGCTTCACCGCTGAAAATGTCCTGACGCTGGCGCTGATCTTTCCTCTACTAAAAGTGGTTCATGAGTTTGGTCACGGCATCGCGATCAAGGCACTTGGTGGTGCATGTCGAGAGATGGGCGTGATGCTGCTGGTTTTTATGCCCGTGCCTTATATGGATGCTGGCCAGGCGACGGCCTTTCCGAATAAGTGGCATCGCATGCTAGTTGGCGCAGCGGGAATGATGGCCGAACTCGTTATGGCAACGACAGCGCTGTGGCTTTGGAGTTGGGCTGAGCCGGGCATGACGAAATCGGTATTGCATCAGGCGGTCATTCTCTCTGGAGTGACAACCTTGGTATTCAATATCAATCCCCTGCTGCGCTTTGACGGGTATTACATACTCGCTGACTGGTTGGAGATCCCCAATCTAGGCACCCGTGCTAATCAATACTTGGGCTATTTGCTCAGCCGTTACGCCTTCTCTTCAGAGAAAGCTGAGCGTCCACCTTTGACGCCTAGAGAGGGCGGTTGGTTGCTTTTTTACGCGATTGCTTCGTTCGTTTATCGCATCAGTGTGTCGCTGGGCATCATTTTTTTTGTTGCCGGCTCATTCTTTTTCTTCGGTGTCATTTTGGCTTTGTGGTCAGGTTGGAATATGTTGATTGGCCCGCTTTCGCGCCAGGTTCAACTCTTGGCAATGCACCCGGCGTTAGAGGGTCGTCGGGCCCACGCTGCCATAATTAGCGGAGGCATGATTGCGTTGCTAGGCGCTATTCTGGTTTGGGTTCCGGCACCATCATGGACAACCGCTGAAGGGGTGATATGGATGACTGAAGATGCGCGAGTACGCGTGTCGCATCCGTGCTTTGCCAAGTCAGTGCTTGTACAAGCTGGCAGCCAGGTCAAGGTAGGTGACGCCTTGCTGGAATGCAGTGATCCTGATCTCGATGCGCAAATTGCCCAGGCAAAGTCCCGACTCCAAGAACTGGAAGCCAGGTTTAGTCTCGCGGTGTCCTCTGATCGAGTGCAAATGCAGATGGTTCAGGCCGACCTCATTCATGCCCGTGATGTACTTGACGATCTGACAAAACGGCTTTCTGCGCTGACTTTTACCAGCCCGCACGATGGAATTTTCTATATGGATGCCCCGGGCGACTTTGCTGGGCGCCATCTAGTGCGCGGCGAGGCAATTGCCTATGTTCTTGATCCAGCCAAAATCACACTGATTACGGTAGTTCCTCAAGGCGATGTGGATTTGGTAAGGCAAAACACGCGATCAGTTGAACTGCGCGTGATTGATGACATTTGGACGCAGATTCGGGCGACGATCAAACGTGAAGTTCCGGCTGCGACAAAAGAGTTACCCAGTATGGCCTTGTCGTTGGCGGGAGGGGGCAAGATTGGACTTGATCCAGAGAGTTCGGCAACGGGGGAACCTGCTGCACTGACTCCGTTATTTCAATTTGAACTGGCTTTGCCGGCGGAATACCGGATTCGTACGCTCGGAAGCCGGGTGCATGTCCGATTTATTCATGCCAACGAACCGCTGGCGAGCCAGTGGTACCGAGCGATACGTCAAGTTTTTCTCAAAAGATTTGCGGTATGAGTTTTTCATTAGCAATTCATGCCAGCCCTTATCCGCAGCGCATTGACGATTTTGAGCCGAGCTGGCTGAATCGCATGAGTGAGCGTATCCGCATCAGTGTGGGCACACGCTGGCGGATGAAGCCGCAACGATTGGATGCCTTGGTCAAGCAGGTGAATAACGAAGGCAAATCATGGCTTGACGAATTTGAGCTTGATGCCAAATTGGAGTTGCCATGGGCAATGCCTATCAAAGCCCTTCAGCGTTCGCTTCGACGTGATGGGTTTGTTAACGATGAGTTGACGGCCCGTTTATTGAGCATAGTCTGTCGGGCCGCAGAGAAGTTGCTTGGCATGACGCCCCACACAAATCAGATTGCAGCCGCATATGTTTTGCTGCGTGGGCATGTTGTCGAGATGGATACCGGTGAAGGTAAGTCATTAACCGCGGCGCTAGCTGCCGCCTGCGCCGCACTGGCCGGCATAAAAGTTCATGTAATTACCGTTAATGATTACCTTGCTGAGCGCGATTGCCAATCGTTCAGCGCTTTTTATGGTGCACTCGGCTTGTCCGTGGGAGGCGTCACAGAAACGATGGGGCTGGCAGAACGTCAAGTTGTTTACGCCTGTGATGTCGTGTATTGCGCGAACAAAGTGATCGTTTTTGACTATCTGCGTGATCGCATGACATTTTCTGCCGGCATGCGCCCGTTAGGCCTGGCGCTAGAGCGGCTGGCAAAAGACGGAGTGCCCGTAACCTTGTTGCCGGGTTTGCAATTTGCGATTGTCGACGAAGTTGATAGCGTGTTTGTGGATGAAGCGCGTACGCCATTGGTGATATCGGCGAATGACGACGATGCCGAGCGTGTTGACCACTACCGTGAAGCGATATTTCTGGCGCGACAGCTTGTGGAGGGGGATGACTTTGTCATCGCCGACTCTGGTCGATTGCCAAGGCTGACGGAGTCGGGTCGGGATCGGTTGGCAAGACTGGCGGCACCGTTGGGTGGACTATGGTTAGGTCCAAGGCTTCGCGAGGATGGTATTCACCAAGCCTTAGTGGCTCTTTGGGTTTTTCGTCGTGATATTGACTATATCGTGCAGGATGGCAAAGCAATGATTGTCGACGAAAACACCGGACGTGTCATGCCAGACCGTTCTTGGGAGCGCGGCTTGCAGCAACTCATTGAAATAAAAGAAGACCTTGAGCCGACACCCATTCGGGACAATCTTGCCAGACTATCCTATCAACTGTTTTTTCGCCGCTATCTCCATTTGTCGGGCATGTCCGGGACGTGCAGGGAGGTCGCTACTGAATTTGCGGAAGTGTATGGTCTTGGGGTGGTTCGAATTGAGCCGTTCAAACCGAACTTGCGGCGTTATTTGCCAACGCTTGTTTATCCTAGCTCACGGGAAAAGTGGGAATGTATTAGTAATACCGTGGCTGAACTTCATCGCCGGGGACAGCCTGTGCTGGTTGGAACGCGCTCTATCAAAGCATCGGAAGAACTGTCGGAGCACTTAATGCATGCTGGCATCCCGCACCAAATACTGAATGCGAAACAAAACGCTCAGGAGGCAGAGATTGTGGCGCGAGCTGGGGAGTGGGGGCAGGTTACGATCGCTACGAACATGGCGGGCCGGGGAACGGATATCAAGCTGGATTCTTGCGTTAAAGAGATCGGTGGCTTGTTTGTCATCGTGAGCGAAGGCCATGATAATGATCGGGTCGATAGACAACTTGCCGGGCGCTGTGCCCGTCAAGGCGATCCGGGCGCTTGTCAGCGGATACTGGCATATGACGACGAGGTAACGAAGGCAATGCCTCGTGTGCTCTATCGCATGCTTGTACGGATGATGAAAGCCTATCCAGATAAGCCTTGGGTACGCTGGGTTGCATTGGGGGGCTATCGATTAGCCCAAAGACATATCGCCTTCAGGCACCGCCTGGAGCGTAGGCGGCTGTTATCGGCTGACTTTAATAGCCGTAAGACATTGGCATTTAGTGGAGAGGCCGAGTAATGTACAAACGAGCCGGTTTTAGAGCAGTTTCCTTGTTTTTATTGATGAACTTTACCCTGGCCTTAGCTCAGTCCGGGCGATCTGGCAGCAAAGCGCCTGACGAAGTGGTCTGCCTCATTGAGCCTTCTATGGAGGTCAATGTCGGCACTCCAGTGGATGGCGTTCTCGAAGTGATGAATGTGGACAGAGGCGATTCTGTCGTTCCTGGCCAGCTATTGGCGAGGCTTAATACGGGCGTGGAGGCAGCTGCCGTTGATTTTCAGAATGCCAAATCTGAGTTTGGTGGCCGAAAGGTCATGCGCAACCAGGATCTCAATGTTAAAAAGCTCGTTTCTGATCATGAGCTCGATGAAATGGTGACGGAGCAAAAGTTATCCGAATTGGAGCTCAAACAACGCAAGGAACAACTTCGCTTGCGCAGCATCCTCAGTCCAATTAAGGGTACTATTATTGACCGTTATCGTAACCGGGGCGATCTCGTGAAGCAGGAGCGCATTTTTCGCATTGCACAGCTTGATCCACTGCATGTTGAGACGGTGGTCCCGGCAAGCTATTTTGGCCGCATAAAACTCGGTCAAGCGTATGACGTGCTGCCTCAAGTGACGGCATCCGCTGTTAAAGCCAAAGTAACCAATGTTGATCCCGTGATTGATGCGGCGAGCGGTACCTTTCGCGTACGACTTGTTCTGCCCAACCCACGGCGTGATATCCCTTCTGGACAACGCTGTACCGTGAATTTTTGAGCCCGCCATGACCTATCTGACTATCTCTGTGCCCACCAAGAAAAAGCGCCTGACGGCTCATTCACTCAGCATTGTTGCCATTGTCACATCGGTTTCTGCGGTGCCTTCTGCCTTGGCGACCAGTGGCCCCGTTGGCCCGAGTGGACAAACTGGACCAAATGGCGGATCACCAGAGTCCGGCGAATTTGCACTGGTCGATACGGGCATATCAAAGCTGCGTAGTGGCAAGGCCGTTATTCGTGCCGCCATGCCTAAGCTGAGCACTGACCGGCAGGCGTTACGCTTGTCGCTGGATGGTTTTCGCGTTGAAGGCGATCCGCGGCTAGCGCCTGAAGCGCTCAACGACATCCTCAAGCAATGGCGAGGAAAAGAGCTTAGCTTCTCTGAGTATGAAGAAGCGATTCATGCCGTAGCACAATACTTGCGTACCAATGGCCATCCCGATGCGCAAGTGAAAATGTCCCGCGCTGTGCTGGGCAACGGCCAAGTGGCGATTGCTATCGAAGGTCTGGCGCCGAACGTACCGGCTATTGCCTCCGCTGAGATTGTTCCCAAGCTGGAAATTCAGGGCTTCAAAGTAACGGGTGCTACCATTGCCACGGAAGAAGAGCTACAAGTGGTCTTGGCCGAGTTCGCTGGCAAACCACTGACCATGAAGGAAATGGAGCTTGCCGCGCAGTCAGTCGCCAATCATTTGCGTGCCAAAGGCTACCCCCTGGTGCAGGCGTATCTACCGCCGCAACGCGTTGACGGCGGTTTGGTGGAAATTGCCGTTCAGGAAGGCCGCCTTGATCCGGATGCGGGAAATTCCGGGGTGACAGTTGTCAGTGCTGGCGAGCGCGTCATAACAGAAATTCTTGAACAATTTATCGCCAGCGGCACAAAACCGGGGCAGCCATTGCGTATGGCTGACCTTGAGCGCGGGGTGTTGTTGGCCAGTGATCTCGCCGGTATTAAAAGTGTGAAAACCCAGATTGAACCGGGCATGCAACCCGGCTCAACGCAAATCAAGGCAACAGTCGAAGAGACTCCAATGGCTATTGGGACGTTGTCATCCGACAACTTTGGATCGCGCTACACAGGCACCGATCGTGTTCAGGCCCAGTTGCTCATTAATAGCCCGTTTGAGCATGGCGAGCAACTTGGCCTCAATCTGGTGCAGACCTCCGATTCGCAAAACGTCAAGCTAACTGGCTCACTGCCCGTGGGCACCGATGGCTTGCGCCTTGGCGCGTCCTACATGGATGCCTCCGCCAACTTTGGTCTTGAGCAGGTAACGATTGACCTAAGTAGCAAGTCGACCATATGGGGTCTCAATGCCGCCTACCCGCTTATTCGTTCAGCACAGACCAACCTGAACTTGAGCGGTGGCTATGAGCAAAAACATTTCATCACTGACTTGACCTGGGGGCGTGAGAACGACCGTACGCTTGATGTGTTAACCCTAGCGTTAGGTGGCGATTTCATTGACCCACTTGGCGGTCAGGTGCGCTGGCAAAGCTCCTTAGCGACGGGTAGGGCGGACTTGTCTGCTCACAAACTTGATGAAGCGAAAGATGCCACAAATGCAAAGACAGCAGGTAGCTTCAGCAAACTCAACTGGCAAGCCAGCCGTTTTGCGAACATTGATGAAAGCAATCGCTGGTCTTGGCTAGCATCGTTCTCAGGACAATGGGCGAGTAAAAATCTCGATAGTGCCGAAAAATTCCAGCTGGGCGGCCCCAATGGCGTACGCGCTTACCCGGTCAGCGAAGGCATTGGCGATCATGGCTGGCTGGCTAGCGCCGAGTTGCGCTACCGTCTGCCGGATACCCCGCTGGGCGATATGCACCTTTTCGGCTTCGCTGACTCCGGTGGTGTAACTCAATATGCACGCACTTGGACGGTCAATGGCGCACCTTACCTAGGTAATCGCCCGAACTCCTACACCCTCTCCGGCGCCGGTTTGGGCGCCAGCGCCGCCATTGGCGATACCGGCAACGTCAAGATCATCTGGGCGCGCAAGATTGGCAGCAATCCCAACCCAACGCCCGCCAATACCGATAGCGATGGCCAGAGCAAAAATAGTCGCATCTGGATCGTTGGCAATATCGTATTTTAAAAATTCGCATCTAGACATCTAGAACCTAGTCGCACGCGTACCGATTTGAGGCTCAATCATGAATAAAACACACAAGCTTATCTGGAGTGCCACCCGTAATGCCTGGATCGTGGCACACGAAGCCGCTCACGCATTCGGTAAGCCTTCTTCGGTGCGCCGCGCACTGGGTGCCTCCGCCTTGACCCTGAGCTTACTTGGCCTGATGGGCGGTGCTGGAGGTGCGAGTGCTGCGCCACCCGCGACAACAGCTTTGCCCACCGGAGGCCAAATTGTTGCTGGCTCTGGCGCGATCAGTGCGTCAGGCAGTGCCATGACGGTTCAGCAAAATACGGCCGCCATGATTGCCAATTGGCAAAGTTTCAACATCGGTAGTGCTGCCTCCGTAAACTTCATCCAACCGTCAGCCAGCGCCGTCGCGCTTAACCGTGTGCTCACCAGCGATGCGGCGCAAATTTATGGCTCGCTGACCGCGAACGGCAAAGTCTTTTTGTCTGCCCCGGGCGGCGTGTATTTTGGCCAGTCTGCACGCGTTGATGTGGGTGCCCTGATGGCCTCATCCATGTCGATTGCCGATCAGGATTTTTTAGCCGGCCGCTACAACTTCTCGGGTGGGCAGGGTGACGTCGTCAACTTCGGCCAACTCGCGGCTCGCGAAGGCGGTTTTGTGGCCCTTGTGGGTGCCACGGTCGATAACGCCGGCACCATCAACGCGCCTGCTGGGCAAGTTGCCTTGGCCGCTGGGCAAGGCGCACGACTCGAACTAGGCGCGAGTGGCTTGATCTCTGTGGCGGTTGATGCCTCTACTGCCGCCAAAGTACAAAACAGTGGCCTGGTTCAGGCCGATGGTGGGCGCGTGCTCTTGACCGCCAACCGTGCTGGCGATGCCCTCGGTGCGGCCATCAATCAAAGTGGTGTCGTGCGTGCCAACACACTGACCAACAAAAATGGCGAAATCTGGATTGATGGTGGCGCAGGCGAAACGCGTATCAGTGGACAGGTGCTTGCCGCGGGCGTAAATGCAGGCGAGAAAGGCGGCAAGATTGTCACCACCGGTGGTGCCGTGACCTTGGCTTCTGGAAGCGAACTCAATGCGTCAGGTCAGGCCGGTGGAGGCCAGGTATTCGTCGGTGGCGGTTGGCAAGGGAAAGACGCCAGCATTCGCGAAGCGAAAACCGTGGTCCAGGAGCGGGGCAGCAGCATTCGCGTCGATGGCGCAAAACTCAGCTCCGGTGGCACGGCGGTATTGTGGTCCAGTGAGCGGACCGATCAGCAAGGGCTGATTTCGGCAACGGGCCAAGGCGCTGGGAGCAAAGGCGGATCGGTCGAGACGTCCTCGCGGGGTCAGTTGGGTGTTTCGGGGCGGGTGGATATTTCGTCGGATAGTGGTAGGGGGGGCGAGTGGTTGTTGGACCCAAATGACATCACTATTAGTACGGCAGTTTCGTCAAACGTTGATGGTAGTTTTACCGCTACGGCTACTCCCGCTATCGTTCAGGCTTCCAGCCTTGAGGCCGCATTGAATGCAGGCGGGACTACTGTGACCGTTTCAGCCGACGGGAATATCACCGTTTCAGCGGACATTTCCAAGACAGCAGGAAGCAACTCAACCCTAGTGCTGGCTGCAGCCGGCAACATTGATTTAGATGCTACCTCGGATATTTCATCGAGCTCCAATAAGCTCAATATCGACTTTGGCTCTAATTTACTTACCGGTGGTCGCGCTACGATAAACGGTACCTTAAGCACTAATGGTGGTTACGTTAATTTTTGGAAAGCCACGACACTCGCCCACGCTACGCCAATCAACACCAAACCCAGCGGGATTAGCAGCACGAACGCCGGAGCCGTGCATTTTTATCAGGATGTACGTTTGGCGGCCCCCGGATACTCGGTGACCATTAATACCCAAGGTGCAGAAAGTAGTGGTAGCTATACATCAGCAGGTGGCCTTATCCAGTTTGACGGCAGCATTTCATCGGGTAAACCTAGCGCGGTAGGTTGGTCGCCGCAAGCGCTAATTCTTGATTCAACATCAAGCAACAACTGGCATTCCGGTGCTATTACGCTTGGCGACGGTTTGAATACCGAAGGTATTGGCCTGGCCGCTTCTACTGGGAGCTTGAGCAACTCCGCAAATGTCGATGGACCGCTACGTAGCCTTACACTCGCTGGACCATTGAATATCGACCTCAAGGCCGATACCATGATGTTTGCTAATACCTCAGGTGATGTACTCAAGGCCTCCACCATTGAGACCGGCGAGTCGCGCATCGTGCTTAATGCGGCCAATACATCGATCACTTTAATGGGGGGGTCGGTGGCTGGGATGTCCTCGGGATATACCGATCTCGTACAAGACACATTCAATATTGGTGTGGCTAGTGCAACGCCGCGCAGTCTCGTCCTAACGTCAGATCGCTCAATTAAGATCAAAAACTATGATATCGATGGCGTTACTAATGCGGGTACCAACGCCTTAACTGTGACCCTCAATCCGTTTGCGGATGCGTTAGCACTAGGTGGCGCAATCGTCATGGACAACGCCAGCATTTTGAGCAATGGTGGGACTATCAATCTGGGTAACTCCAGCCGTACGGGCCGTGCGGTAGGTTTTGCCTCCGATAGTGATGGCAAATATGATGGCGTCAACCTCAATAACGTGATTTTGACCGCTAAAGATGGCGATATCACCATTAAGGGGCAATCGGCGACTGATACGGGGGTGAGTAGTGCTGGTGTCAAAATTACCGGACTGAATACCAACATCAGCACAGCAACGGGTAGTAGCGTCGGCGACATTACCATTGATGGCACCATCTCCGGGCAATCCAGTGGCAGCAAAGACGGCGTGATCTTGGGTGAAGGCGCCTCGGCGCGTATCACTATCCAGACGGTAGATGGAAAGCTTACGGTAACGGGAGACGCGACGGGCGTAGGGGCAAACCCGACAGGTGGAGCAAGCTATGACGGCGTGATTATTTCATCTGCCGCCTTGCTCAAGACCGGCAGTGGTGACATAGCGATTTCAGGTACTGGTGGTGGCGGTGACACTAGCTACATTACTGAAAATCATGGCATTCGCATGCAGGATGCCAACACCAGCATTGTGTCGTCCTCCGGCAATATCATCCTGACTGGTGTTTCCGGCGGCAAGACCAGCCTGACCAGTGGCGAAAACAGCTTTGGCATCTACGCCAAGGGCGCCAATATGTATGTCGGTAAAGATGCGT